>NZ_CAWNJO010000036.1:0-67849 GCF_963874835.1 Vibrio sp. V12_P9A6T4
CAATAGGATATGGTTAATTATATATTTTGTCGTTTTTCTTATACTAGGTTGTCGTTAATTTTATAAATGAAATAAGTCCTTTGCCATATAGTAAATCCATCGAAAGGAATTACTCCTTAGATACAAATTCCAGAGGTGGTACGGGTGTTACTCGTATCACTCCGGCAGCAAGCGAAGGTGTCATTGACACCCGTGGTATAGTCCCCCCGGCTATACCACGATCTTTTTTTCTACTCATCTCATCTCATCTTTACTGCAACACAATCACCGACCCAGCCTGTTTATTGAGTAAGTGCTATTCCCAAAATAAATTGATATTACGACTTTGAGTATTAATGAGTGTATCTACGCAAACATAGACAAATATGCGCAACTAACACAGCAGCCAATCTAATCAAGAAGGGAGATACAGCTTGATTGCAGGTCGGCGGAAAGTGAGTTCATATCCACACACCTGAATAAGCTTTATGATTAGGGTGACTGAATGTCGCTAACATCGCTGCAGCTTCAAGTGGGAAAGTTATCACTATTTATCAGGGGCGGTATTACTCGTTATCATCAACAAATTGGGTTGGCGATAAACCGAAGTGATGTTTAAATCTTTGGCTGAAATAAGACGGATCATTAAACCCACAATCAAAAGCGACTTGGGCGACTTTTCCTCCTGCGAGCAAATATTGGCACGCTTTCTCTAAGCGGATCTCATTTAGATACTCTTTGAATGTTTTATTGGTGATCGCTTTAAAACGACGCTGCAAGCTACGCTCCGATACGAAGAGTGATTTAGCCGCACTAGAGGTACTAAATTCAGGATCTGAATAGTAATTGTGTACCAATTTTTCTACTTTTTTAAGCCACTCTTTTTCCGTTACATCAATAGACTTGTCCTCTGAATGCTCTTCTACGACGATCATTTCAGGTGCATCACTCACAAGCTCTACTGATGGCCAAGAAAGCTCAACTAAATTTCGTTCTGGCGATGAAAAAATATGTATTTCCCCACCACTGCGCTGTACTAACAGTTGCATCTCCTCTAGTTCAAAACCAGAGATACGCTTATCACTATTGATGGATTGCACCTGATCGCCACAGTCAATCATCACAATAAACAGTCTTTTCTCCCTTTCATAACAATGAATTTGTAGCTCTTGATTTCTATAAAGACGTTTTACCGCATCAGACAGTAGCGTATTGAAAATGATGTCTAGGTTAAAATGGGCAGATTCAATATAAGCTTGTTTAAGCTCATTGTTCACCGCCAACGAAATATTCGCTTTCGCGAACTCTTCACGCCATCCGTCCACACAAGAGTTCAAGATTATCGATAGGTCGTAGAGCAACTGAGTCGCTGTTTTATCATTTCTTACGTTACGAAGTAACGCCAGTTCACGTTTTACTTTTAAAGCTAAAGACTCAAGTCGCGCGAGTTGATGGAGTTGGGAGCGATAAATCAGCTGATTTAATGTAGGAGTAATAGAATCTAACATCTGTTCAACAACGATATGGCGAATTTGTAATTGCTTGCGCAACTGCTGGTTATTAGTCAAAACAATTTTGCTTTGATGCCGTAGTTGATCCGTTTTCAAGGCCACCTGAGCTTTTAACTTTCGGTTTACTTTGGTAACCCAACGAGAACGCCACCATGAAGCAAAAGCAATAAGGCCTATAGAAAGGCAAAGGTAAAGAACAATAGCCCATGAAGACCAATACCACGGGTTATCCACAATAAATGATAGACTGTTTATCATACTGTTTTGCGGATTTGGACTGTAATTTCTCACCAGCAAACGATAGTGTCCAGGTAATAGGTGATCAAGAGTCAACTGAGCGCTTTCTAATCTCTGCCACTCCTTATCCCCTGCAATACGATACTCCAATGATAAGGCTCTCGATTCTGGCAATGCACCAAACAAAAAGCTTATCGAACTTCCATATTCCAGTTCTAGTGTCTGAAAACGACCACGACCGAACATGACAGGAATGTGATCGACATTCACTTGGCTAAAGATAATATTGGTATTAGGAGAGGTAGCAACCGTGAGTTCAGAGGACCATGCTGTCACTAAGCCAAAACGGGAACCTAGCAGCAACTGCTGTTGGTTATTGATAATACTTGATTCGCAAACTCCACTTTTAAATTCATTATTCATCAATCCGTGTGGATCACCAAAATGCTTTACCATCTCACCCATAGGATTGTAGAGCGAGATTCCTTGTGAGGAAGTCAGCCAAATACCGTTGCCCGTTTCAGTTAAACATTTGGGGCTAATATTCTCTTCAACCATATCAATAGATCGAATATCACTACGATCATGTGCCAAAACAAAGACACCATAAGCACTAGCAAACCAAACATCGCCCTTGCTACTCTCAAATATATCAATGCTTTGTCCATAATGACTAGTCGCTCGGAGAAAAACAATTTTGCCTTTGTCAAAAAGATAAACACCATGGTCAGTGCCGATAAATACCCCTCGCCGAGTTGACTTAAGTTTTATTATTTTTGCAGGCAAAAATGCATCAACAAACCATTCAGAACCGAAATCGGTTAGCGAGTTATCGGCCAACTGATATGACCACAAATGGTTACCTGTTGCTCCCCACAACAGTCCTTCATGATCAAATTCAAGGTGTTTAGTATCATTCGAACGCAGCTTCAGAGGTAAAACGCTCGTTTCTATCATCTTTTTTGTCTGCAAGTGATAAATAACGATGCCTGTATGTGTAGCTATCCATAGAGAATGATCATCTATTTGAGCGACATCATGCACTTCTCCAGGGAAAATAAGTTTAGGCTCTTGCCAATCTTCAGCATCGACTTGGTACAACCCTTGTCGAGTTAAAAACAAATATCCTTTATTATCTGACCTTGTCACAATTTTTGTTATGGGATTATTGTTGAGCTGTGCAATGGAATGGCGCTTAAATTTTTGTCCAAACAAAGAAAAGTAACGAACACCTTTATCCGTTGCGATCCAAATCCCACCTTGTAAGTCATTGACCAATGAATAAATTTTATTGCCTGGTAACCCATTATTGTCTTGGTCATTACTTTCTAACTTGACGGTTTTACCTGTCAAAAACGAATAAACAAATAATCCATCTTCAGTACCAATCCAATACTCTTGATCTGTCTCAGCAACAGATAATACATGGGAATCTCCAACCAACTTTTGTTGGCGCTTTGGGTCCTCGACATCAATAATCAGCCCACCATTGAGCGTTCCAATCACAAGTTCTCTACGTTTCTCGGAAAAATAGAGTTTCTCAATGAAGTTTTTACCAGAGCTGAGCACGTGAGAAAAACTCTCTCCATCTGACAGATAGACTCCAGCATTAGTGGCTAATACCCATTTAGAAAGCACAAACTTCGCATCATTAACGATCAATCGACTAGCTTGATTTAATTGATACATTTCTTTAAAAGAATAAGTAACTAACTTGTGGGTTTGCGCATGGTATGTATAAAAGTGCGTCTCATCGGCTAACCAGATGAAATTACCTGACGAACCTATTTTTTTTATGATGATTCCAGGCGTTAAGCTAAATACTAATTCGCGATCTTGTGCGGGATAAGTTCGATAAAGTTCATTATCAATGAACGTCCAAAAAGCGTTATTAAGATAGGTAATATTTTCGCTCTCTTGTGAAAGCACTGAGCCACGCCGGGGAAGGATGTTTTGTCCATCAAAGAAAACCACTTTGCCATGCACATCGTGTATCCAAATTCCCCCTTCTTCACCTAAAAACAAATTTTGTGCGGCAAAAATTTTCCCTTGAGCCTGAGCTGGCAATGGATAGAAGATGGAAGGTGCTTTGTCTAGAGCTTGTGTCCCCTGCGCTAATAAAAGCGTCAGAAAACCCAAGATCCAGAGCAAAGGTTTAAAATAGTCGTTCTTTCCTTTCAACAGACAGAGCCTCAATCAATAGCACGCCACATTGCAAACTGTTTTTTCGTGGCGATAATTGTCAAAACATTCTAACCAAAGATAAGGCTTTTTGAAGCTAAGAAAGCGACAATCTGTGAATCTTTATCCTAGATTTCAGTGCAGATCGTACAACATACAATACAGCGTACATCTATTGAGACAAACAAGTGTAAAAGTTGTTGCTCAGCTGATTTAACAGCTCAAAATAGCTGCCACTTTTCACTTTGATATCTGCGCCTAATGGATCAAGTACTCCCGTTTTAACCTTAGTGCCACGAGTCACAGTATCAATCACCGCCGGGGTAAACTGAGGTTCTGAAAACACGCATTTCGCTTCATTATTAATGATTGAATTTTTAATGGTGATTAGGGTTTTAGCACCCGGTTTTCTGTCAGGACTAACGGTAAAATGGCCGAGGTTATTCAAATGATATTGCTGTTCAAAATAACCGTATGCATCATGAAAAACATAATATCCTTTATCACTAATTTTGCTCATCTTCTGCGTGATTGCTTGATGGGTCGAATCTAATTGAGCTAAAAAGCGGACTAAGTTTACTTTATACTGCTCGGCATTAGCGCTATCACTTTTCACTAAACTTGCGGTAATCGCCGCTGCCACTTGCTTGGCTTGATCGGTTCCAAGCCAAAAATGTGGGTCATACATACCATGGTGATGCCCATCATGATCGTGTTGTTCGCCACTGAGCTCTCTCAGTGTCAGGCCATCAATTTGGCTGATGGTCAAAACGTTGTGGTGACTCGCTAATGTCTTACTTAAGAATGGCTCAAGGTCTTTTCCATACCAAATCACTAAATCCGCCGCTCTGATTTTTTTAACATCAGAAGGGCGCAACGCATAGTCATGCGGTGAGGTATTTGCCCCCAGTAGTACTTCTGGTTCATTCACATCGAGAGTCAATTCATATGTAATCATCTGAATCGGCTTAATGCTGGTCAAAATGACCGTAGACCACGCCAAAGGCGATAATGTTATTAAGCAAAGAAGGAGCATAATCTGACGCAACATGATGGTTTTTCCATTCGGTATATAGCGTTAAAGGGAACGAAATGTTACATTATAACACTTCCGAATTGCAAATAAGTTCCATTCATGTCCAACTTAATTCAGCTGCAAGGCATTTGTGTCGAATTCAACAACCGCCGTGTTTTGGACAATGTCAGTATCAACCTAGAAAAAGGGAAGATTACCACACTGATAGGTCCTAATGGTGCGGGCAAGTCGACGCTCGTTAAAGTATTGCTCGGGCTACAGCCCGTCCATAGCGGAACGATGACGCGCGTAAAAAACCTTAAAATTGGTTATGTTCCTCAAAAGTTAAAACTTAATGACGCGTTACCACTCCCCGTTAAACGATTTTTAAGTTTAGCCGGACGTTTTAGTCAGCAAGAGTTGCTAGACGCACTCCGGCTAGTCGGGGCCGAGCATCTTCTTGATTATGATATGCATAAGCTGTCCGGTGGTGAAACGCAACGGATTCTTATCGCCCGTGCATTGCTACAGCGCCCAGATATTCTAATTCTTGATGAACCAGCCCAAGGAGTTGACGTACAAGGGCAAATTGATCTGTATGATCTTATCGATGCCATACGACATCGTTTCGGTTGTGGTGTCTTCATGGTCTCTCACGATTTGCATCTGGTGATGGCAAAAACGGATGATGTTATCTGTCTTCATCACCATGTTTGCTGTTTCGGTTCACCTGCAACGATTACTCAACACCCAAGCTATATCGCATTATTTGGTACTCTCAATCGCGAAGCCTTAGCTTTTTACCATCACAAACATCAGCATCATCACGACTTAGCAGGCCAACCTGTGAAAGGAGATGCAACTTGCTGTTCAAATCATTCACACGGTCACCATCATGATTGAATTTCTTCTTCCATCAATATTAGCAGGCCTTGGTATTGCCGTTATCGCAGGTCCCCTTGGGTCATTCGTGGTTTGGCGAAAAATGGCTTATTTTGGCGATACCCTCGCACACGCCTCGCTGATGGGATTGGCGCTAGGTTTTTTGCTTGATATCAACCTTTATCTTGCGTTGCTCGTTTGCTGTCTTGGGCTTGCAATCATTTTGGTTACTATGCAGAAACAGCAGCTTGTGGCGACAGACACTTTGCTCGGCATTCTCGCTCACAGCTCGTTATCTATTGGTCTCATTGCAGTAAGCTTCCTTGATAACGTTCGCATCGATTTAATGAGCTATCTCTTTGGCGATTTATTGGCAGTGAACTTTACCGATTTAGCCTTCATTTGGGGGGGAGCGATTGCAGTAAGTGCACTGCTATTTCTTTTTTGGCGGCCATTACTTTCAACTACAGTGAACGAAGAGCTTGCGTTTGTTGAGGGTATCAACGTTGATTTAATGCGTTTACTGCTGATGCTATTGATTGGGGTGGTAATTGCACTAGGAATGAAATTTGTTGGTGCTCTGATTATGACATCGCTGCTGATTATTCCCGCGGCGACCGCTAGACGACTCACAAAAACCCCAGAGCAGATGGCAATATTGGCTTCTTTGGTCGGCGCTTTAGCTGTGCTGGGCGGGCTAATCCTCTCGTGGCATTTTGACACACCTGCAGGCCCTTCGGTTGTCGTGACGGCTACAACGATGTTTATGTGCAGTCAACTTGTAAAACGCTAGTATCAAAACCTATTGAATCTAAAGTAAAAACCCCGAAACAAGGTTCGGGGTTTGTCTTCAAACTGAGGAAGGCGTGATTACCAACCCGTCACTTCACGCAATGCTTTTCCGATATCAGCAAGGCTTTTGACAGTTTTCACACCCGCGGCTTCAAGCGCTGTAAATTTCTCATCAGCTGTCCCTTTACCACCAGAAATGATAGCACCAGCATGGCCCATCCGTTTACCCGGAGGCGCTGTCACACCAGCAATATAAGACACAACCGGTTTCGTGACATTCTCTTTAATGAATGCCGCGGCTTCTTCTTCGGCTGTACCACCGATCTCGCCAATCATCACAATCGCTTCAGTTTCAGGATCATCTTGGAATAGTTTCAAGATATCAATGAAGTTAGAGCCCGGGATTGGGTCACCGCCGATACCAACACACGTTGACTGACCAAAGCCTTCATCTGTTGTTTGCTTAACGGCTTCATAAGTTAGCGTTCCTGAACGAGAAACAATACCCACTTTTCCTTTCTTATGAATGTGGCCTGGCATGATGCCGATCTTACACGCATCCGGTGTAATCACACCCGGACAGTTCGGGCCAATCATACGCACACCAGTCTCTTCGAGCTTCACTTTTACGTCAATCATATCGGTAGTCGGTATACCTTCAGTGATCGTCACAATAAGTTCAATACCAGCGTCAATTGCTTCTAAAATAGCGTCTTTACAAAATGGTGCAGGTACATAAATAACGGTTGCCGTTGCACCCGTTGCTTTCACTGCGTCACGCACCGTATTAAATACAGGCAGACCAAGGTGAGTTTGACCACCTTTACCCGGGGAAACCCCACCGACCATTTGTGTACCGTAGGCAATCGCCTGTTCGGAGTGGAAAGTTCCCTGACCACCAGTGAAACCTTGGCAGATTACTTTGGTGTCTTTATTAATAAGTACCGGCATTATTTACCCTCCGCCGCAGCAACAACTTTCTGAGCTGCGTCCGTTAACGACTCAGCTGCAATGATATCAAGACCAGAATTTGCAAGTACTCCGCGTCCTAATTCCGCATTTGTACCTTCCAAACGCACAACTACGGGAACCGTTACACCAACTTCTTTCACCGCGCCGATAATGCCTTCTGCAATCATATCGCAACGTACGATACCGCCGAAAATATTCACCAATACGGCTTTCACGTTGTCATCAGACAAAATGATTTTGAACGCTTCAGCAACACGCTCTTTGGTTGCACCACCACCAACATCAAGGAAGTTTGCAGGTTTGCCGCCATGAAGGTTAACAATATCCATGGTGCCCATTGCAAGACCAGCACCGTTCACCATGCAGCCAACATTACCATCAAGAGCAACATAGTTCAGTTCCCACTGAGCAGCATGAGCTTCGCGCTCATCTTCTTGTGAGAGATCGTGCATTTCGCGAAGTTTAGGTTGACGATAAAGTGCGTTTGAGTCGATGTTGATCTTGCCATCAAGGCACAACAAGTTCCCTTCAGCGGTGACAACTAATGGGTTGATTTCTAGCAATGCAAGATCATACTGGGTAAACATAGCGCCAAGACCTAGAAAGATCTTCACAAATTGCTTAATTTGGTCGCCTTCCAAGCCAAGTTTGAAAGCAAGTTCGCGGCCTTGGTAGGCTTGCGGACCAACCAAAGGATCAATCGCGGCTTTATGAATCAGCTCCGGAGTCTCCTCCGCTACTTTTTCAATTTCCACGCCGCCTTCTGTTGAGGCCATGAACACGACACGACGAGTCGCACGGTCAACAACAGCGCCTAAGTAAAGCTCATTCGCGATATTAGAGGCTTCTTCAACCAAAATTTTTGATACTGGCTGGCCATTTGCGTCCGTTTGATAAGTAACCAGATGTTTACCTAGCCATTTTTGAGCAAACTCTTTGACACCATCTTTAGTGTCGTGCAACTCAACGCCACCCGCTTTACCGCGACCACCTGCATGCACTTGACACTTAACAACTTTCTTCGCTGTACTAATCCGACCCGCCGCTTCAAAAGCTTCTTGTGGAGTATCACAGGCATAACCTTCCGGTACAGGCAAACCGAATTCTGCAAACAGCTGTTTGGCTTGATATTCATGCAAATTCATTATGTTCTTCCGTTTGTTTATCCCTTAGGGGATTTATTATTTCCATAAAGCGGCAGCTATGCTGCGCCATATATCTGTAGGGTGCTTCTCAAATTAAGCGGCTGCAATTTATCCAAGAGGATAGCTTGTAGCCTTTTGCTTAAATGAAGGCTAGACGTGAGCCTGCCTAGCCTTACATTCACTGAACAACGTTCAGTGAGGTTACACGTCCAGTAGCAGACGTGCTGGATCTTCAAGTAGCTCTTTTACTGTCACAAGGAAACCAACTGACTCACGGCCATCCACCAAACGGTGGTCGTAAGAAAGTGCTAGGTACATCATTGGTAAAATTTCTACTTTGCCATCCACAGCCATTGGGCGGTCTTGGATTTTGTGCATACCCAATATGGCCGCTTGCGGCGGATTGATGATCGGTGTTGACATTAACGATCCAAACACACCGCCATTCGTAATTGTGAAATTACCGCCAGTCAGTTCTTCAACCGTCAATTTGCCATCTCTTCCTTTGAGTGCAAGCTCTTTGATGCCCTTCTCAATTTCGGCAAGGCTTAGCGTATCGCAATCTTTAAGAACCGGAGTCACTAAGCCACGAGGCGTTGAAACTGCCATGCTAATATCAAAATAGCTGTGATACACAATATCTTGGCCATCAATAGATGCATTCACTTCTGGGTAACGCTTTAACGCTTCTGTTACCGCTTTCACGTAGAAAGACATAAAGCCTAAACGAATACCGTGTTTCTCTTCAAACAGACCTTGATATTGCTTACGCAGATCCATGATAGGCTTCATGTTAACTTCATTAAACGTCGTCAACATCGCCGTGCTATTTTTTGCCTCAAGCAGGCGCTCCGCAACACGTTTACGCAAACGCGTCATCGGTACACGTTTTTCACTGCGCGCCATCGCAACGACAGGCTCAGGTTGACTTGAAGCAACTGCTGACGCTGATTTTGCAGCCGCTAGATGAGCATCAACATCTTCACGCGTGATACGTCCACCCACACCAGAGCCTTTCACTTGGCTTGCTTCCAAACCATGCTCGGCGAGTAAACGGCGTACCGCAGGGCTAAGCGCATCATTCGTTTCGTCTGTCAGTGTGGCTTTGTGGCGTTTATCAGGAGACGGCTCTGTATCGTTGGTGGTATCTTTCGTCGGTTCACCTGCAACGGCACCGGGTTTCAATTTCGCCAATAACTGTTTCGAAAGCACCGTCGCACCTTCTTGCTCGATAATGGCTTCGAGAACACCCGCCTCAGGCGCTGGCACTTCAAGAATTACTTTATCAGTTTCAATCTCAACGAGTACTTCATCACGAGCGACGGCTTCACCTGGCTTTTTATGCCATGTCGCGACTGTTGCATCAGCCACTGATTCAGGTAGATCTGGAACCAGAATTTCAATTGTCATAATCTGTGTCTTCCTTTTACTTCTAGTTCGTTAAGCTAGGGTCAGAGCGTCTTCAACCAACGCTTTTTGTTGTTTCAAGTGTACCGACATATAACCAACGGCTGGTGATGCTGATGCAGGGCGACCTGCGTATTTCAGATCAGCACCGGCTGGAATGGCAGAACGGAAGTTATGTTGGCTACTGTACCAAGCACCTTGGTTTTGAGGCTCTTCTTGGCACCATACATAGTCAACAACATTAGTGTATTGAGCGATAGCCGCTTCCACTTCTTCTTTCGGGAATGGATATAGCTGTTCAATACGGACGATAGCAACATCACCTTGTTCGTTATTGCGGCGCTGTTCAAGCAGGTCGTAGTAAACCTTACCAGAGCAGAACACAACACGTTTGACATTCGCTGGGTTGAGATCGTCAACTTCGCCGATAGCCGGCAAAAACGATCCGTCAGCCAAGTCTTCCAGTGTTGAGATACATAGTGGGTGACGCAGCAACGATTTTGGTGACATAACGATCAATGGTCGACGCATTGGACGAACAACCTGACGACGCAGCATGTGGTATACCTGCGCTGGCGTAGAGGGAACCACCACTTGCATGTTTTGTTCGGCACACAGTTGCAAATAACGCTCTAGGCGTGCTGATGAGTGTTCCGGGCCTTGTCCTTCATAACCATGAGGTAGCAGCATGGTTAAACCACACAAACGCGCCCATTTTTGTTCACCGGAAGAGATGAACTGGTCAATCACAACTTGAGCTCCATTGGCGAAATCACCAAACTGAGCTTCCCAAATCGTCAAACCACTCGGCTCCGCTGTCGCGTAGCCATATTCAAAAGCTAGCACTGCTTCTTCCGACAAAACCGAATCCAATACTTCAAAAGGACCCTGTTTATCATGGATATTCGCCAATGGAATATAGGTACTTGCGTCACTTTGGTTATGCAATACCGAGTGACGGTGGAAGAAGGTTCCACGCCCAGAGTCTTGCCCCGAAATGCGGATTCGCTTTCCATCATCAACTAAGGTTGCATAAGCCAGCGTTTCAGCCATACCCCAATCGAGAAGCTTCTCTCCATTAACCATCGCTTGTCGGTCGGTATAGATTTTATCCACACGACTTTGCAGTTTATGGCTTTCTGGATACTGACAAATTCGGTTACCCAGCTCTTTTAAACGCTCAAGGTCAACTTTATTATTCCATGGCATATCCCATTCATGGCCAATATACGGTGACCAATCAACAGAATGCAGTGCCATTGGACGCCACTCTTTCACCACGACTTCACCATGATCCAGAGCATCACGATATTCGTTGACTAACTGTGTGGCAATCTCGATATCAAACTCACCACGCTCTATCAAAACATCGGCATAAAGCTTACGCGGTGTAGGATGCTTTTTGATCTTTTGATACATCAGCGGTTGAGTTGCGTTTGGCTCGTCGGCTTCGTTATGGCCGTGACGGCGATAACAAACCAGATCAATGACGACATCACGCTTAAATTCATTACGATAATCGAGTGCAATGCGGGTGACGAAAGCAACTGCTTCTGGATCATCAGAATTGACGTGAAAAATGGGTGCCTGAACCATCTTAGCGATGTCAGTACAATACATAGTCGAGCGTGTATCACGAGGGTTTGACGTGGTAAAACCAACTTGGTTGTTAATAACAATACGTACCGTCCCTCCCACGCAATAACCACGCGCTTGAGACATGTTAAATGTCTCGGCAACGACACCTTGGCCAGCGATAGCAGAGTCACCATGAATCGAAATAGGTAGCACTGTCGAACCGTCTTCATCTCCCAATCGATCTTGCCGAGCACGAACTGAACCAATCACGACTGGGTTAACAATTTCAAGATGCGAAGGGTTAAATGCTAAGGCTAGATGCACATCACCGCCGGGTGTCGCAAAGTCAGCAGAGAAACCTTGGTGATATTTAACATCACCCGTTCCCCAGCTTTCACCATGCTTACCCGCAAACTCGTCGAACAGATCTTGAGGTTTTTTACCTAAGACGTTGACGAGCATGTTAAGACGACCACGGTGCGCCATACCAATCACAACTTCACGCATACCTGTGCTACCAGCATGACGGATCAACTCTTTCATCATTGGGATGAGTGCGTCGCCACCTTCTAAAGAAAAGCGTTTCGCACCAGGGAATTTCGCGCCTAAATAACGCTCAAGGCCTTCTGCGGCTGTCAATTCTTCGAGGAAAATTCGTTTTTCTTCTTTGCTGAAAGAAGGTTGTCCAACGACTGATTCAAGACGTTGTTGTATCCAACGCTTTTGTTCAGTGTCGATAATGTGCATGTATTCTGCACCGATGGAACCGCAATAGGTTTTGTTGAGGGCTTGATAAATGTCTTTCAATTTCATTGTCTCTTGCCCGATAGCAAAAGAGCCGACATTGAAAGTTTCTTCGAAGTCACCTTCGTTAAGATTGTGGAACGCTGGGTCTAATTCTGCCACTAATGGGCGTTGCCATAAACCTAGGGGGTCGAGTTGAGCCGCTTCATGACCGCGAAAACGGTAAGCATTAATCAGCTGCAAGACTCTTACTTGCTTAGCATCGACATCTGGATCACTAACTTGGACATTGTAATGCTTTGTTTCTTTCGCGAGTCGTCGGAAGTAGTCACGGACACGTGAATGTGGCTGTTCAACCACATTGTCAGCTTGCGCAGGCAAGCCATCAAAAACACGTTTCCACTCCTCACTTACCAGATCAGGATCACTTAGATACAGTTCGTAGAGGTCCTCTACGTAAGTTGCATTGGCGCCAGCCAAGTGTGAAGACTCGAGCCATGCCTTCATCACGCCGTTGTGCATATTTTCCCTTAACCAGTAGTTTTCACGTTTGCTTCGGTCTATGCCGAGCTATAAAAGGCAGGTCCGAAGACCTGCAATTTTTATTCATTTTAAACCGAACGGTTCACAAGCATTGATTTGATATGTCCAATGGCTTTCGTCGGATTTAATCCCTTAGGACAAACACTTACACAATTCATGATGCCATGGCAACGAAAAACGCTAAAAGCATCATCAAGATTAGATAAACGTTCATCTGTTGCGGTATCTCGGCTGTCAATTAGCCAACGATAAGCCGCCAACAAACCTGCTGGGCCGATAAACTTATCCGGGTTCCACCAGAAAGAAGGGCATGAAGTTGTGCAGCAAGCGCACATAATGCACTCATATAAACCGTCTAAATGCGCTCGCTCTTCTGGTGATTGCAAGTTCTCACGAGCCGGAGGCAAGTTTCCGTCAGTCACAAGGTAAGGTTTAACCTTCTCGTAATTTTCATAAAACTGGGCCATATCGACAATTAAATCACGGACGACTGGTAGCCCCGGCAGAGGTCGAATAACAATCGTGCCTTTGGCCAAAAGCGCGGATAATGGAGTGATACACGCTAATCCATTTTTACCGTTCATGTTCAAACCGTCAGATCCACACACTCCTTCACGGCACGAGCGACGAAAAGCAATGGTAGGATCTTGCTCTTTCAGCAAAATGAGTGCATCCAACAACATCATGTCAGAGCCCTCTTCGACTTCAAGCAGATAATCCTTCATGTAAGGCTTTTGATCGACATCCGGATTATAGCGATACAAAGAGAATTTCAATTTCATAATAGTGCCTTCTCCTTAGTATGTGCGCGCTTTAGGCGGAAACGCTTCACGATAAATTGGTTCCATATTTACGCTACGCTTCGACATGCTTTCAGTCTCAGGGTTGTAAATTGAATGGCATAACCAATTAGCATCATCGCGTTCAGGATAGTCAAAGCGAGCGTGGGCTCCACGGCTTTCGGTACGATAATTTGCAGCAACCGCGGTAGCAAATGCTGTTTCCATCAAGTTTTCCAGCTCTAAACACTCGATCCGTTGAGTGTTGAACTCGGTTGACTTGTCTGAAAGATGTGCGTTCTTCAAACGTTCACGAATCACTTTAAGCTCTTCAAGACCTTTAGCCATCGCTTCACCTTCACGGAACACCGAGAAGTTATTTTGCATACAACGTTGCAGATCTTTACGAATTTGCGCGGGATCTTCACCACCTGTACTGTTTTCCCAGCGGTTGTAACGTTCTAGCGATTTTTCAATGTCCGCTTCTGTGGCAGGTTTTGCGTCCGCTTGCTTTTTCAACGTTTCGCCCAAATGCAAGCCTGTTGCTCGGCCAAAGACCACTAAATCCAGTAGAGAGTTACCACCCAAACGGTTCGCGCCATGCACCGATACTGATGCAATTTCACCACACGCAAACAAACCTTGAACTTCCACATCAGCACCTTTAGCATCTTGCTTAATCGCCTGACCTGAAACTTGAGTCGGTACTCCTCCCATCATGTAGTGGCAGGTTGGGATCACTGGAATCGGTTCTTTAACTGGATCGACGTGAGCAAACGTACGTGACAACTCACATACGCCCGGCAGACGAGATTCCAGAGTTTCTTTGCCAAGGTGATCCAGTTTAAGCTTGATGTGTGGACCCCATGGACCATCGCAACCACGACCTTCACGGATCTCAATCATCATTGAGCGGGCTACTACATCGCGACCAGCCAAATCCTTCGCGTTTGGTGCATAACGTTCCATGAAACGTTCGCCATCTTTATTTAAAAGATAACCACCTTCACCACGACACCCTTCCGTCACAAGAACGCCAGCACCAGCAATCCCTGTTGGGTGGAATTGCCACATTTCGATATCTTGCATCGGGACGCCAGCGCGGATAGCCATGCCCACGCCATCACCCGTATTGATGTGCGCGTTGGTGGTTGAAGCATAGATACGGCCAGCTCCGCCAGTCGCTAATACTGTGGCTTTAGATTTGAAATAACAAACTTCGCCTGTTTCCATACACAAGGCGGTACAGCCAAGTACTGCACCCTCTTCATTTTTCACTAAATCAAGTGCGTACCACTCAGAGAAAATAGTGGTCTTATATTTAATGTTTTGTTGATACAAGGTATGAAGTAGTGCGTGACCAGTACGGTCAGCGGCAGCAGCGGTTCGAGCCGCTTGTTCACCGCCAAAGTTTTTGGATTGCCCACCAAATGGGCGCTGATAAATGGTGCCATTGTCAAAACGAGAAAAAGGCAAACCCATTTTCTCTAGTTCAATCACCGACTCTGGACCATTCTTACACATGTACTCGATAGCATCTTGGTCACCGATATAGTCGGAGCCCTTCACCGTGTCATACATATGTTGTTCCCAGTGGTCCTCATGCGCGTTGCCTAACGCAACGGTAATACCACCTTGAGCCGAAACCGTGTGAGAACGTGTTGGAAAAACTTTAGAAAGCAGAGCACAGGATAAACCTTGCTCTGAAATTTGCAGTGCTGCACGCATGCCAGCACCACCAGCGCCGATCACTACGGCATCAAATTCACGAACTGGAATAGTCACTTACGCACCCCACAATACAAATAAGCCAGAGAAGAAGTATCCAAAGAGCACTGCGATAACGACCAATTGCAGGCCACCACGCAATTTAGAACACTTAATGTAATCCGTTAATACTTGCCATAAACCGATCCAACCATGGATAAGGACAGAGACTAACGCCAGCATTGTGAAGACTTTGGTAAAGGTTCCACCAAAAAACTGTGTCCATGAAACATAGGAGATATCACCAGAGAAAGCACAGAAGCTGACTAGGTAGATAGTATAAAGAGTCATAATGATCGCAGAAGCACGGATCAGCAGATAATCATGCACTCCGTTACGACCAAAAGAAGAAACATGTTTTACCATACCAATACTCCCGCTAAAACTGAAAGCACTGCTGTTGCGATGAAGGCGACTTTGGCACTCATAGCCCCTGACTCCAACTCTTCAAAGTGGCCCAGGTCCATCAGCAAATGGCGTATACCACCTGCAATGTGGTAAGACAGCGCTGTTAAAATTCCCCATAAAATAAATTTTGCGAAAAAGCCATTCACAATGTTGCTGGCTTCCATAAAACCTACCGGAGAACTTAACGAGAGGGAGAGTAACCACAGCAAAATTCCGACCGTAACGAACATCATCACCCCAGACACTCGGTGTAGGATGGATGCAATCGCACTGATCGGAAAGTGAATGGTCTGTAAATCTAAATTAACAGGTCTTGACTTTCTTTCTTTCACGGGCTTGCTCACTCAGCTCCATTGAGCATTTATAGTTATAGATGAATTTTGGTTGTAAAACCCACAAAAGTTAACATTATTTTAACATAAAAAGCCCGATATCGCGCAGTTAAATGTAATAATTCCGTTAACAACAAAGACAGAATGCAATACTGAAATACAGTTTCTAGCCTTTTATTTATAAGGTGTTCACCAAAATTTTCAGTGCCACTATACGGCTCGCAACATTCTAATACAATTGATGTAACAATTTTTGCTACACAGAACAGATTTTTAACTTTATATGTATAAAAAATCAAAACAAGTGCACACATCAGACGAGAAAAATTGACTTTAATTAAGAACACACGTAAAAAAATGTCACACAAACATCCTGGACGGATTAAATAATAAACAAAGGAGATTGTTATGGCAGATAAGAAAGCGACCCTTCATATTGAAGGTAAAGCGCCAATCGAGCTGCCGATTATGGATGGGACTGTAGGCCCACAAGTAATCGACGTTCGTAAACTAGGAGCCAACGGATACTTCACTTTTGACCCTGGTTTTCTTGCCACTGCATCTTGTGAATCTCAAATCACTTATATCGATGGCGAAAAAGGGGTGTTACTGCACCGCGGCTTCCCTATTGATCAATTAGCCAATAACGCTGATTACTTGGAAGTTTGTTATATTCTTCTTTACGGTGAAGCCCCTAATCGTAAGCAATATGAAGAGTTTAAACATACGGTGACGCGTCACACTATGGTTCATGAGCAAATCGCAAGTTTCTTCCACGGTTTCCGCCGTGACGCTCACCCAATGGCTGTAATGTGTGGTGTGGTTGGAGCGCTTGCTGCGTTCTACCATGATTCACTTGATATTAATAATGATATACACCGAGAAATAGCGGCTTACCGCCTACTCTCAAAAATGCCAACATTGGCGGCGATGTGCTACAAGTATTCTGTCGGCCAACCATTTATCTACCCGCGTAATGACTTAAGCTATGCCGAGAACTTCCTACACATGATGTTTGCAACGCCGTGTGAAGAGTATGAAGTGAATCCTGTGGTTGCACGCGCGATGGATAAAATTTTCACACTGCATGCCGATCATGAACAAAACGCGTCAACCTCAACGGTTCGCCTTGCCGGTTCTTCTGGTGCTAACCCGTTTGCCTGTATTGCGGCTGGTATTGCCTCTTTGTGGGGGCCTGCTCATGGGGGGGCTAACGAAGCCTGTCTGCGTATGCTAGAAGAGATAGGCAACGTTGATAACATTCCTGAGTATGTCGTCAGAGCAAAAGATAAGGATGATCCATTCCGCTTGATGGGTTTTGGTCACCGAGTTTATAAAAACTACGACCCAAGAGCGACGGTAATGCGTGAGGCTTGCCATGAAGTGCTCAAAGAGCTGAATATTCAAGACCCACTGTTAGATGTGGCGATGGAACTTGAGCGCATCGCGCTTTCTGACGAATACTTTGTTGAGAAAAAACTCTACCCTAACGTTGATTTCTACTCAGGCATTATTCTGAAGGCTATCGGTATTCCAATCTCTATGTTTACCGTTATCTTCGCAATGTCTCGCACTATCGGTTGGATTGCCCACTGGAATGAAATGCACAGTGATCCAGATAATAAAATTGGCCGTCCTCGCCAACTTTACACTGGTCAAAAAATGCGCAACTTTAAACCGTTACACGAACGCGAATAGCAAACCCAGTCATAGTACTTAATAGAAAAGAGCGAGTTCCCACTCGCTCTTTTTTCATTGGATACATTGATCAGAAACAAACCCACTACACAGGGTTATTGATATCGATAAACTCAACCTCAAAGCCATATTCGCTCGCTAACCATTCTCCCAGAGCCTTAACGCCATAACGCTCTGTGGCATGGTGCCCTGCAGAAAAATAATGAATATTTTGCTCTCTTGCTGAGTAGGTAGTCCGCTCTGATATTTCACCAGAGATGAACGCATCTAATCCGTGCTGCGCCGCTAGATCGACGTAATCTTGCCCACCACCAGTACACCAACCCACCGTTTTGATGATTTTGTTTGAGCTCGGAGCTACGTGCAGTGGCCGTCGTTGTAAAGCTTGCTCGATTCGTTGACTGAGTTCATCGGCTGTCAACGCTTGTTCAAAATGGCCGAACATAGCGACCGACTGAGGATGTCCTTCTAATCCGCCATCAACATGAATCCCCAACAAATCAGCTAGCAATTTGTTATTGCCTAATTCTGGATGGATGTCTAACGGCAAGTGATATGCGTATAAATTTATATCATTTCGTATCAAAGCTCGGATCCGGTGGCCTTTCATTCCACGGATGGACTCAGGCTCACTTTTCCAAAAATAACCATGATGCACTAATAAAGCGTCAGCATTTCGTTCAATTGCTTGTTCAATCAGCGCTTGCGAGGCCGTCACACCCGTCACAATCTTTTTGATTTCAGTGCGACCTTCAACTTGCAATCCATTAGGGCAATAGTCTTTAATCAATTGAGGATTAAGCTTTTGATTGAGCAGAGCTTCAAGTTTTAAATTATCCATCTTTCATTCCAAAATTGAGTTTTATCATTAGCGTGGTTATAACAATTTCAAGCTAGAATGTCGAAAAATAAGGACGAGAACAATTAATGACAATGGACCTCAACACACTGGCACACTGGGTGTCGACAACCCCTACTCTTTTCCAAGGAGAGGGTGTAGTCGCGGCGCGTACTCCTTTTTTACCCAATGTTCCGATATTAAAAGAAGAATATAGAGGGAACCCTAGGTTAGGCTTTCTCTACCAGCATTTATGTTCTTTATTGTTTACGCTAAACCCCACTTATTCCGCCGTTTCTGAAGAAATTCAATTGAACGAAGCAGGAAGTACACTAGGTTCGCTAGATTTTGTCATCAAAAATAAACGCAGTCAGCGTTATGAGCATTGGGAAGTCGCAGTGAAGTTTTACCTGCTACATCAAGGGCTGTGGTATGGTCCCAATGCTCAAGATCGATTAGATCTCAAACTTGAACATATGTTGAACCACCAATTGACCCTTTCCCAATCAGCCCAATTTAGTGCGGCTTACCCACTTTGGCGTGACGTTAGCCGTCATTTACTAATGCAAGGGCGCTTGTATGTAAACCCTTTTCACGATGAGCCTGTTCCTAGTGAATGCCTAGGTTATAAACTCAATCTGTCACAAATTGCTGGTTTTTGGTGTTATCAAAGCCAGTCACATCAAATAGATGAAGCATTATTCTTACTGGAAAAGCCTCAATGGATTAGCGGGAAAGGTAAAAACTGCACGCGTTACACAGCAAATGAAGAGCATGGTTTTGTGCATTGCCAAAGTGACAGCGGAAAGTTCTGGTTCATCGTTCCCGACAGTTGGCCTCAGCTTTAACCAAGATAATAGACGACTAAATATAAAATAGGCGGCCTCTGGCCGCCTATTTTAATTGATAAGTTTGCTTACAAACCAGCGTCGGCAAAGACTTGATTAACAATCTGTTGCGCTTCCGCTTCGATTTGCTTGAGGTGCTCATCGCCCTTAAAACTTTCACAATAGATCTTATAAATATCTTCTGTGCCTGATGGACGAGCAGCAAACCAGCCATAATCAGTGGTCACTTTTAATCCACCGATGGCTGCGCCATTACCGGGAGCATGCGTCAAGCGGGCTGTGATCTCATCTCCCGCTAATGTTTGCGCAGAGACCATCTCTGGTGACAATTTGCTCAGCACTGCTTTTTGTGGGCCATTTGCGACAGCTTGAATACGACTATATTTAGACTCTCCATGTTTCGCGGCCAGATCTTCATAATATTGCTGCGGATTTTTACCTGTGACAGCGGTGATTTCCGCCGCCAGTAAGCAAAGGATAATACCGTCTTTATCCGTTGACCAAGGCGTTCCGTCTTTACGCAGGAATGACGCACCTGCGCTCTCTTCACCACCAAAACCGAAGTGACCACTGTATAAGCCATCAACAAACCACTTAAAGCCGACAGGTACTTCACACAGCTCACGGCCAAGATCGGCGACCACACGGTCAATCAATGCACTTGATACTAACGTTTTACCAACAGCTACTTCTTTACGCCATTGCTTGCGGTGACGATACAGATAATCGATGCATACGGCTAAGAAATGGTTTGGGTTCATCAAACCTTTCGGAGTGACAATGCCGTGGCGGTCGTAGTCAGGGTCATTACCAAACGCGAGATCATACTGATCTTTTAACGCTAATAACCCCGCCATTGCATAAGGAGAAGAACAGTCCATACGCACTACACCATCTTTATCGAGTGACATAAATTGGAATGTCGGATCCACCGCTTCACTCACCAGTGTTAAATCAAGCTGATACGCTTTGCCAATTTGACGCCAGTAATCAATACCACTGCCACCGAGCGGATCAACACCCAGTTTTAGATTGGCTTTTTGGATGGCCTCCATATCAATCACATTCACTAAGTCATCAATATAAGGTTTCACAAGATCAACTTGTTTAAACAGCGGCGATTGCTTTGCCGACATAATAGGCAGACGCTTCACGCCTTGCATGCCTTCTGCAATGATCTCATTGGCACGGTTTTCAATCGCTTGGGTGATTTCCCCTTCAGCAGGGCCGCCATGGGTAGGATTGTATTTAATACCACCATCTTGTGGTGGATTATGAGAAGGTGTGATCACAATGCCATCAGCTTTTTGCGCGTGCTTCAAGTTATGAGTCAAGATTGCGTGTGAAATACCCGGAGTTGGCGTATAGCCATTATCCTGTTGAACGATCACTTCAATTTCATTAGCGATCAGTACTTCAAGTACACTAGAAAAAGCAGGCTCAGAGAGTGCGTGCGTGTCTTTTCCGACAAAAATCGGCCCAGTGGTTCCTTGCTGAGCGCGCACTTCTGCTACCGCTTGAGCAATAGCAAGAATGTGGTTTTCGTTAAATGTCGATTTATCCGCACAACCACGATGCCCCGAAGTACCAAATTGCACTTTATGGTCTGGGTTAGCCGCATCAGGTTGAAGTAAAAAGTAGTTTGCAACGAGCGCAGGGATATTATGTAAGTCTTCCTGCCGTGCTTTTTGTCCGGCGCGTGGGTGCATAGCCATTTTTGACATCCTTTCTTAAAATAACAACGAAATAAAAAGCCTCATGATACGGACTTAGTGGTCCGCAGTATGAGGCTTGAATCAGATTTTTATCTATGAATGGGCACAAATCAGATTGAGTGCGTCACTTTCTCAATAATGTCACTCGGGAAATTCATCAATACCATCAGCTGCTCGATCATCTGTTGTTTGCGGCTAGTATTGTTATTGGTAATGACCCAAAATGGTGTGTTTGGAATCGCTCTTGGCTTGGTTGTCTGCCCACTAGCAAGCAAGGTTTGCTCGTTATCAGCAAAATACACACGCTTACGTCCTTTCACTAAGGTCGCTTCAGCAAAACTTACTGGATCGATACGGTATAAGGTTGAAAGCACCAACATAAAACGATCAATTGCTTTTTTCAAAGCCGCAAATTCATCAGAAATGAGCAAAGAACGCATCTCTTTTACGCTATCAATCTGTATCTCTTGTACGGCATCTTTACTCACAACAATGCCCTTGGGCTCGGTACTTACTTGCGTCACGACCGCTGCTGCAGACACTTTACCGTCAACATTGAGCAAACGGCGTAAAATATCCGACGCGCTTTCTCCAATATGTTGGGTTTGGCTGGCAATATAACGGTATAGATCCTCATCAACCTCAATTGTTTTCATTCGCTTTTCACAATCTCAATGTTTAAACTCTGAGGGATTATAGCGAGATCTTCACTGATACTCTACGTTAAACCAATCACTAATAAGATAAAATGTCAGCACTTCTTAATTACAAACTCGAAGGTGAAGGTCACACCGTTGTTTTGATCCATGGTTTATTCGGCAATTTAGACAACCTAGGTTTACTTGCAAGAGACCTAAAAGCCGATCACCAAGTATTGAGTATTGACTTGCGTAATCACGGTCAATCATTTCACAGTGAGGAACATGATTACGCGAGTATGGCATTCGATGTTGCTAGTTTACTCGAAGAGTTAGCTTGTGATTCAGTCACGCTGATTGGCCATTCAATGGGTGGTAAAGTTGCCATGAAGCTGGCTGACATCGCCTCATCCAAAGTCGCCAAACTGGTGGTTTTAGATATGGCACCCGTTAGCTATCAGCATCGGAAACATGATAACGTACTGGCGGGGCTCAACGCGGTTATTGCGCAGCAGCCTACCTCGCGAGCAGAGGTCATGGCCATTTTAGCGCAACATATTGAGCTAGAAGGTGTACGACAATTTCTCAGTAAATCGTTATTTAAACGAGAAGATGGTGTAATGAGCTGGCGTTTTAATGTCCCCGCCATTGAAAAAAATTACTGGAATATTTTAGGCTGGGAACCAATCCCTTGCAGCTCTGTTCCAACCTTATTGGTTAAAGGCAGCAACTCTGACTATCTACTAGCGGAACACCAAGAAATGATCCAGCAGCAGTTTAGCCAAGCGAAAGCACACGTCATCGCCAACACAGGGCACTGGCTACACGCAGAAAAGCCCGTTGAAGTTTTACGAGCGATCAGAAAGTTCATTGGCAGCTAGTCGCTTTACTGTGAAACAACAAGTGTGAAATAGGTACCAATGCGCGCATTAACTTTGACGAATAACAGTGTTATAGTGCGCTCAAGCAAATTGGCATAAAGGATACCCATGCTGTACGACTACATGAACATGCTTGAGTCGATTGGACTCGATCTTCTTTTTGCGTCTATATTTTTCCTTATCGGTATGGCAATAAAAGATGTCCTTAAGCAAGGTAATGTACCGCCATTTGGGCGCCGTATTGTATGGCTAGTTCTGTTTTTAGGTTGTGCTGGCTTTATCCTTAAAGGACTTATCCAACTCAGTTGGGAAGGCACCGGACTGGGGTAAAGAGCACGCTCATCCGCCAGAAAATGACAAATTAAAGGTAATGATTCTATGGCAAGTGTAGGCCTCTTCTTTGGTAGCGATACCGGTAATACTGAAGCCGTTGCGAAAATGATTCAAAAGCAACTGGGTAAGCAGCTCGTTCACGTTCAAGATATTGCGAAAAGCAGCAAAGAAGACATTGATAATTTTGACTTATTGTTACTGGGTATCCCTACTTGGTACTACGGTGAAGCGCAGTGTGATTGGGATGATTTTTTCCCAGAATTAGAAGCGATCGACTTCTCGACGAAATTAGTTGCTATTTTCGGTTGCGGCGATCAAGAAGACTACGCTGAATACTTCTGTGACGCGATGGGTACAGTGCGTGACATTATCGAAAGCAAAGGTGCAACGATTATTGGCCACTGGCCAACTGAAGGTTATGAATTCGAAGCCTCTAAAGCCTTGGTTGCGGGTGACAATAGCCACTTTATTGGTTTATGCATCGATGAAGATCGTCAACCAGAGCTGACTGAACAGCGCGTCAGCACATGGGTTAAGCAGATTTATGAAGAGATGTGTTTAGCCGAACTTGAAGGCTAATCTCTTAAACATAAAAGATCCCCTTGCGAGGGGATTTTTTATTGACCCGTATACAACAGCACTCTTTTCTTTACCAAAGTAGACGGCCGATAAATGGAGCAAGCAACACAGTGACCATACCCGCAATCATCATCACCACACTCGACACTACCCCTTCAGCATTGCCAATTTGATACGCTTTTGCCGTTCCTGCACCGTGCGCGGAAGCGCCAAGACTGGCTCCTTTACCAAGCCCAGAGCGAATGGATAATAACGCTAACACCACTTCACCTACCGCCATGCCTATCACCCCAGTAAGTACCACAAACAGAGCAGTCAGATCACTTTGCCCACCAATTGACTTCGTCGCCTCAACAGCAAAAGGCGTGGTAATCGAGCGCATCGCTAAACTGCGCTGAAGCATATCGGGTAATTCAAACCAACGAGCCAACAAAACCGTGCTCCCCACAGCCACCACAACCGATACGATCACTCCCACGGATAGAGAGAGCCAGTGGCGCTTGATCAACAATCGGTTGTCATAGACCGGAATAGCAAAAGCCACTGTCGCCGGACCAAGTAGCCACAATAACCAATGAGATTCTGCCATATAGGTTTGGTAAGGGATGTGAAAGATCATCACAACAGCCACTAACAATATAGGGGCCAATAGCAGCGGCATTAAGAAAATAGAACGTTTACGTTGATAAAGGCACTTGCTGCCATAGTAAAAAGCCAAGGTTAGCAGCAAGCAAAATACACCAAGCAGCGTTGAGGTAAGTAGTGAGCTCATGATGAACGCTCCACTTTGGTTAGGCGTATTGCCCGGTTGCTTTTTCTACGCGCTAATATCAGCTCTAAACGATACATTTTATCAACGGTCCAAGCAGTAATAGCAATGACCATGATGGTACTGATGACAAGTACCGCCATAATTCGTAACCCTTGCTGTTGCATTAACTCTTGATAGTTAACGACCGCAATGACCGCTGGTACAAAGAACAACAGCATTTCCGCCAATAACCAAGTTGCTCCCTTGCGCAGCCAATCAACTTTTACAACTCGCATAATCACTAAAGTTAACAGCAATAGCATGCCCGTTAAATTTGCTGGTAAAGGAATATGAAAAGTGCTGACTAGAAAATCCGCCAAAAACCAGATCATTGATAGCGCAACAACTTGTACCACTGTTTGCAGATTGTTTTTTACTCTTTGGCTGTTTCTTATTCTTTGCATGATGAGACTAATGCCGTTTTGTGAAATTAGTCACATTATATTAAGCCATAAAACCATCGTAAAATGACTTTTTATTATCATTTTCATGCCAAAATGGAATGATAAAAGGAGATATTATGGATATTAAAGCACTGCGCTATTTTGTTGAATTGGTCAATCAACAAAGCTTTACCCGCGCATCCGAGCAACTGTTCGTTACCCAGCCCACCATCAGTAAGATGATCCGCAGTTTAGAGCAGGAAATTGAACAGCCACTATTACATCGTGAAGGTCGACGTTTCTGGCTTACCGATGCAGGAGAAGTTGTCTATCAAAGAGCGCTAGAGATCTTAGCGCAGATGTCTCAGTTAGAAGCCGAGCTGGTCGATCTCAATCAGGTAAAGCGGGGACAACTGCATCTCGGAATTCCACCAATGGTTGGACACCTTTACGCAGGTCTGATCCGCCAATACCGTCAAACCTACCCTCATGTAGAGCTCACCATCGTTGAGTATGGCGGACGTAAAATAGAGCAAGCTATTCTCAATGGCGAAATTGACGTGGCCGTCACCATGCTTTCTCCTCATCCGATTGATAATCTGCGGTCACTCTCCTTAGACAGTTACCCCATTTGCGCCGTACTCCCCGATTCATCTCCTTGGAAGCAGCAAGAAGCCATCGGTTGGGAGCAACTACAAAATGAGCCATTTTACCTCTATACCCATGATTTTACGCTGAGTGACTACATCCACTCATTCTGCCTACAACACGGATTTACACCACAAGTTGCAGCGCGCAGTAGCCAATGGGATTTTTTAGTCGCGTTGGTCAAAAGTGGCGTAGGCGTTGCCTTTCTACCCGAACCACTTTGTCGACGAATTCAAGGAGAAGGCGTCTTAGTCAAACCTATGACACCCAGTATTGATTGGCACTTAGGATTAATATGGCACGCGGAACGGTACGTTTCTCGCACCGCCGAAGCTTGGATTGAGCTGTGCCAAATGCAGAATGAACAGCCTTAGCGGTCACAAAAAGTAACCATTTTGTCTGCATCACTCTCTTCTCTGTATTTAGGTTTTTTGCGCACGTACAATTTACGTTGCACTTCAGAGACCACTTCGCCTTTGGCATCCTTAACATGGATAACAAATTCCGGAAAGCATTTATCCCCATTGGCCGTGCTCACTAAGATTGAATCCAGTTGGTCTTGCGTTATCAGAAACTCCGCATACAAATCAGAATGGCCCGGTTTGATAAAGTTGATGCTGGCCTCTTTGTCCCATACATAATATTGCTCACCCAAAATCCCCATTAACATCAAAGAGTAAACAGGGTCCGTGAGAGAGAAAATGCTGCCACCATATTGAGTGCGATTGGCATTTTTGTTCCACCACCGCAGCTTTAGGCGCATTTTCACCTGACGGAAGTCGCTACTAATTTCATCAATGTGGATACCAGCGCCCCAAAAAGGAGGCCAGCTATTTAACGCCCACTTAACAATATTTGGCTTATAAAATCTTGCTAAAGAGTGATTCATTCCGTGCTCACCTTTTAAACCTATCGACTCAATCACTAATAAATGTTACGCAATTGTAACTGGTAAGAGCTGTTATATCAGTGATATTGCGCGGCTTTGTGACAAATATAAAGTAACCCTTTGAACTTCGTGGTTTATTGTTAGCAGTGACTCCCCTATAATGATCGCAATTATGAATTCTGTTAACTGCTGCAGATCATCAACAGGAAAGTGTATGTCAGATAATAACCAAGCGCTCAAGGATGCAGGTCTTAAAGTTACCCTTCCTAGGCTAAAAATTTTAGAAGTGCTACAGCAGCCTGAATGCCAACATATCAGCGCTGAAGAACTGTATAAGAAATTGATTGATCTTGGTGAAGAAATCGGTCTTGCGACTGTTTATCGAGTATTAAACCAATTTGATGATGCGGGTATTGTCACTCGTCACCATTTTGAAGGTGGAAAATCCGTTTTTGAACTTTCAACACAACACCACCACGACCACTTAGTGTGCTTAGATTGTGGTGAAGTGATTGAGTTTTCAGATGAGGTGATCGAACAACGCCAAAGAGAGATTGCCGAGCAATATAATGTACAGCTCACCAATCACAGCCTTTATCTATATGGTAAATGTGCCGACGGCAGTTGCAAGCAGAACCCTAACGCGCACAAGTCAAAAAGATAGCCATCATTCTCAGCCTTGAGCTGGACGATAATAAAAAAGCCGGGTGAATCAATCACTCGGCTTTTTTGTGTAGAGAGAAAGGAGTGGTAAGCCACTCCTTTTTACTAGGTATTAATTAGAAATAATCTCGAATCAACACTTCCGCAATTTGTACCGCATTTGTTGCAGCGCCTTTTCTCACGTTATCTGCCACTACCCACATGTTAATGCCACTGTGGTGACTGATATCGTTGCGAATACGCCCTACAAGAACCGTATCCTTCCCTCCCGCATCGCGAACTTGCGTGGGGAAATCATTCCCGCTGAATACTTCAATACCTTCAGTTTTCTCTAATAACTCAATAACTTGCTCAGCATCAATCGGTAAGCGTGTTTCAATATGCAGTGACTCAGCATGGCCGTAAAAAACTGGCACGCGTACACAAGTTGGGTTGACCATAATGGTTGAGTCATTGAATATTTTTTGCGTTTCCCACACCATTTTCATCTCTTCCTTGGTGTAGCCATTATCCATAAACTGGTCGATTTGTGGGATGCAGTTAAACGCAATTTGCTGGCTAAACACATCAGGATCGGCCGAAACACCGTTTAACAGCCTTGCGGTTTGTCCCGCCAACTCATCAATGCCTGACTTCCCAGCTCCTGAAACGGACTGATAAGTTGATACGTTAATTCGCTCGATACCCACAGCGTCGTGAATCGGCTTTAACGCCACCAACATTTGGATGGTTGAGCAGTTTGGGTTCGCAATAATATTGCGGTTACGGAAATCCGCAATCGCTTCAGGGTTCACTTCAGGCACAACAAGTGGGATATCGTACTCATAGCGGAAATGTGAGGTGTTATCGATGACTACCACGCCTTCTTCTGTGGCAATAGGTGCCCATTTTGCGGACAATTCACCACCAGCGGAAAACAGTGCAATCTGAACTTGTGACCAATCGAAATCTTCAACATTTTGTACTTGTATGGTCTTACCATTGAAGCGGTAGAATTTACCTTCACTACGCTCACTGGCAAGTAGGTAAAGTTCACCAACGGGGAATTTGCGATCTTTGAGCACTTCAAGCATGGTTTCACCAACCGCGCCGGTTGCTCCTAAAATAGCGATATTAAATTCTTGGCTCATTTGTTACCTCTGTTTTAAAACCTAATTTAGCTAAGGGAGTGAGATCACACGACTCACTACCGACGACAGTCATCGCGCTATATTCTCTTCTATCCCAATAAAGTTTACGCATTTGATCAAAAGCACCTGGTTTGCCAATTTCACGGCGAAACAAGGCGTCATCTTTGCGTACGTCATAAATCAATTGGGTTAAACTGTGTAATGTTTCCTCATCCCAACCGCGTGATAAATACACTTTGGCAATGGGAGTCTCGGGTAATAAACTACTGGCATTCGCGCAATGGTCATCGCCAAGATACTCACAAAAACTATTGAAAATCATGGTCGTGCCTCGGGCTTTACCTTCTAACCCATAGCCAGCCACATGCGGCGTCGCAAAGGCGAGCAAAGGCAGCAGTTCCATATCCACTTCAGGTTCAAATTCAAACACGTCTAAAGCGGCAATAAAACCATCATTTTTCTGTAGGCGTTGTTTCAGCGCTTGGTTATCCACCACAGGGCCACGAGCCGCGTTGATCAAGATCTGATCACTGCGCAACTGGGCAAGTCGAACTTCATCAATCAAGTGATGAGTCGGCCATTCACCACTTTTAGTAATGGGTGTATGCAGCGTAATGACATCCGCTTTATCAAGTAAAACATCAAGATGAGTAAACTCGCGGCAATCACCTTGTGCTTGTTTTGGGGGATCGTTGAGCAGCACATTAATGCCAATCCCCGCTAAACACTCGGCTAAATAGCTGCCGACTTGACCAGCACCAATAATGCCAACGGTTTTCTCTAAGGCAGAAAAACCATGCTGCTGCGCTAGCACCATCAATACACTGAAAACATACTCAGCCACTCCCACCTTATTACACCCCGGTGCGGCAGTAAAAAAGATGCCTCTTTCAGCCAAAAGCGCTTGATCAACGTGGTCCATACCTGCCGTCGCCGTACCAACAAACTTTAATTTATTGGCTTTCGCTAATAATGCTTGATTTACTTTCGTAACAGAACGAATCATCAAGGCGTCAACGTCGATAAGATCATCAGCCGTTAAGCTTCTACCGGGTTTCAACACCACCTCACCAAGCTGGCTAAATAACGATTCAGCATAAGGCATGTTTTCATCAATAAGGATTTTCATAGCGGAGTTCACAATTTTCGAAATTGAAGGAATTGTGCAGAAAAGCGCACAGACTGTCGAGAAGAAATCCCGCTTTCCATAAAAATGCCCGGCTCCTCACGGAAACCGGGCAAAAACCCAGAACAAAAGGATCCCGTCCCGCTCTCCATGGGACAGAGTCTGCGTCTGTTCGATCAGCTAAGCTGACCCGCTCTGGAAACCTTTTTATTAGAGGTGTGTAGGCGCATTAGCCTTGATACTTTTTGATCACTAGCGTCGCGTTCGTACCGCCAAAACCAAAACTGTTAGACATCACACTGGTTAGCTCTTGCTCGCGCATTTCGGTCACAATATCAAGGCCATCAGCCGCTGGATCTAAATTGTCAATGTTGATGCTTGGCGCGATAAAGCCGTGGTGAAGCATCAAGGTAGAGTAGATGGCTTCATGCACACCTGCCGCACCCAATGCGTGGCCAGTCATTGCTTTTGTTGCCGAGATAGCAGGGCTGTTGCCAGCGAACACTTCTTGAATGGCACCCAACTCTTTTACATCACCGACAGGTGTGGAAGTACCATGTGTATTGACATAATCCACACTATCTACCGCTTGCATTGCCATCTTCATGCAACGCACAGCGCCTTCACCTGATGGAGCCACCATGTCGTAGCCATCGGATGTCGCACCGTAACCGACGATTTCACCGTAAATTTTTGCGCCGCGAGCCAGTGCATGCTCAAGCTCTTCAACCACAACCATGCCGCCGCCGCCTGAAATCACGAAACCATCGCGGTCAGCATCGTAAGTACGTGACGCTTTTTCTGGTGTTTCGTTGTACTTAGTTGACAGCGCACCCATTGCATCAAACATCATAGTTAAAGACCAATCGAGCTCTTCACCACCACCTGCAAACACAACATCTTGCTTACCCAATTGGATAAGTTCCATTGCGTGACCAATACAGTGAGCCGACGTCGCACAAGCGGAGCTCATGGTGTAGTTGACGCCACGGATTTTAAATGGCGTAGCAAGACAGGCTGAAACAGTCGAAGACATAGTACGTGGAACCATGTAAGGACCAACGCGCTTCACGCCTTTTGTGCGCAATGTGTCGACAGCAATAACTTGGTTATACGACGACGCACCGCCAGAACCAGCCACAATACCAGTGCGGTCATTAGAGACCTGCTCTGGTGCTAAACCTGAATCGGCAATCGCTTGTTCCATTGATAGGTATGCAAACGCGGCCGCATCACCCATAAAACGCATCTGTTTGCGATCAATATGGTCAGCAGGGTTCATTTTCAGGCTACCCCACACTTGAGAGCGTAAACCGTTCTCTTTGAACTGCTCAGAAGCGGTAATACCTGATTTGCCTGCTTTTAGAGACGCTAAAACTTCTTCGACGTTGTTACCGATACTTGAAACAATACCCATACCGGTGATTACGACTCGTTTCATGTGACATTCCTATAATTCAAAATTCGCTTAGATAATAACTAAGAAGAATAACAAAAGTGGTCAGCTTTCCCAGAAATTCGTACAATCTCGAGCTATATATCGCCCGATTTCACAGAATTACACCATTATGACCAGCATAACCAACGCAACACTGGGTTGGAATGAAGCGGGCACACCCGTTTCCGACCAATTCGATGACGTTTACTTTTCCAACGTTAACGGCCTAGAAGAGACGCGTTACGTGTTTCTTTCCCAAAATCATATACCACAAAGATGGCACCAATATGACCAAAAACGATTCGTCATTGCCGAAACGGGGTTTGGCACTGGGTTAAATTTTCTCGCTGTATGGCAAGAATTTGATGCGTTTAGGCAACAAAACCCAAATGCGCCATTGCAAGCGCTGCATTTTATCAGTTTTGAAAAATATCCGCTCAATAAACACGACTTGATAACAGCGCACCAAGCGTGGCCTGAATTAGCGACTTATGCGAAAAAGCTTCAACAACACTACCCGATTGCAGTACCAGAATGTCATCGCATTGTTCTTGATGATGGCGCCATTACCCTTGATCTTTGGTTCGGTGATATCAAAGAGTGTATGCCGCAAGTTCCCACAACCGAGCAAGGCGTGGTAGACGCATGGTTTTTGGATGGTTTTGCTCCCAGTAAAAACCCTGAAATGTGGAATCAAACGCTGTTTGAGAATATGGCCAAACTGGCGAAACACAAAGCCACGTGCGCCACTTTTACCGCCGCAGGTTTTGTACGACGCGGATTGATAGAAGCAGGCTTTTCGATGAAAAAAGTGAAAGGCTTTGGCACCAAAAGAGAGATGATTGCTGGTCAACTGGAACACAAAACGCCGTACAGCAATATAAAACCTTGGTTTGCGATTGCGCCGACAACCAATATTACCGACGTGGCGATCATCGGCGGCGGCATTGCTAGTGCCACATTAGCTAAAATGCTCAATCGCCGCGGTATCAATGTCAGCCTGTATTGCGCCGATCCTCAGGCCGCTCAAGGTGCTTCAGGTAACCGACAAGGTGCGGTTTACCCACTGCTGAATAAAAACCACAGTGGTGTATCGCGTGTTTTTGCGCCCGCTTTTCTGTTTGCTCGGCAATTTGTTGAGCAAATGGCGCAAACCGTCCCTTTTGATCATGATTGGTGTGGTGTGACCCAATTGATGTGGGATGAAAAATCGACCCAAAAACAGATGGCGATGCTTGAAGGGAAATTTAACCCTCAGCTAATGCACTACTGCGATCAACAAGCAACGTTACAAAACGTCGGCTTACCGACTGACATGGTCAGCTTACATTACCCACTCGGAGGATGGCTTTGCCCTGCTCAACTGACACAAGGCCTGTTTGACCAATTAAGCCAAAGTGAGCGATTCAACGCCTATTTCAATCACGAGGTGGAGTCTTTGCGCTGGGATGAAATACAGCGGCAGTGGACATTAAGTGTTAATGGTAGCGAAAAGCACCATCAGTGTGTGGTCATTGCAAACGGTCATCAATTTGACCATTTCGAGCAAACACAAGCGTTGCCACTTGGCAAAGTGAAAGGACAAGTAAGCCATATTCCAACCTCAAAAACATTGCAAAAGCTGAGCAGCGTGTTGTGTTACGACGGCTATATAACACCGCACAACCCCAACACTCAACAGCACTGCATTGGCGCAAGCTATGACCGAAGTCAAATCAACCAAGCATTCGATGCGGCGGCGCAGCAAGAGAATGGACAACGCTTAACCCGTTGTATTAACGAGAAAAACTGGACACAGCAAGTCGATACATCTAGCAATCAATCTCGCCAAGGCATTCGCTGTGTCAGCCGCGATCATTTGCCGTTTGTCGGGAATGTGGGCAACTTTGAACAGATCAAGATCGACTACCAGCCGTTACCGTCACAAGATCCGCAACAGACTCCATCTGTGGCTCACTATCCTCATTTGTACTGCATGCTCGGGCTAGGATCGCGAGGACTAAGTTCTGCGCCATTAATGGCTGAGTTGCTGGCTTCACAAATGAGTGGCGATCCACTTCCGCTTGCTGTTGATGTTCTCGAAACGCTTCATCCAAGTCGAATGTGGGTGAGAAAACTCAAAAAAGGCAAAGCCATCACCGAACGTACTCCTCGATAAAACCCGTCATAGAAAAAAGCCTTACTTATCCAGCAAGGCTTTTTTAATGCTCACTTTTTCACGCGAAAAGCCGTGAAACTTAACGTGAGACGAACTTAAAACGAGACACGAAAGCTATACGAGCTTCGCAACCGCGTCTTTCAATTGTGCCGCCACTTCTGGGTTAGCCACTTGACCCGTAGCCAAGTCAAAATTGTCATAAAAACTCGGTACCGAGACAGACGCTTTTACATTACCACCAAAATAAGGAGCAGAATTATTTGCCGCCGCCAAAACCGATTGCGCGCCACCAGGACCAGGAGAGCTGGCTAGGTAAACAGCAGGTTTACCTTTGAATAGTTCACGGTCAATGCGTGTTGCCCAGTCAAATAAATTTTTGTACGCCGCTGGGTAGTGACCATTATGCTCAGCAAAAGAGATAACAAACGCATCCGCTTGAGCAAGATCACGCAGAAAAGCTTGAGCGCCTTCGGCTTGACCAAGCTCTTTTTCAAGATCTTCGCTAAACATAGGAACGGTATAGTTGTTAATATCAAGCACCACCACGTCTGCACCTTCGATGAGGTGAGCGGTGTAAGTGGCCAATGCTTTATTGATTGAAGTTGAGCTGTTTGATGCTCCAAATGCGATGACTTTCATGGTGTTGCCCTTGTGTGTTCGAATATGGCTTAAGCATAGCGATCGCACAAATTAACAACAACCATAAAAATTTTACGGACTCATTCAAAGAATTCGAATGAGTTAAGTGTGGTCACCTTAAGCTTGGTTGTGAAGCTCGGTCCATAAATCGAACACAATCACACGGTCTGCAGGCGTAAGCTCTGTGCGCGCTTGCTCTAGGCTTTGCTCAATTCGTGCTTTAAACAGAGATAGATCGTCAATTCCTTCATCTTCACACGCGGCTGCAGACAAAGAAATATGACCTCGCAAATAACCACCCGCAAACAATTCATCGTCCGATGCCGTCGCAATACGTGCATCAATCATTTCCAGCAGTTTTTCTTCAAATCCAATAATCATACAACTCTCATTTTCTCTTATTATTTAGCTAGTTACCTGATAATAAAGTGCTCTAGCCTTAATTCTGTCGTACCATAAAAAGCACGTAATGCATCTGACAGCATCTTCACTCGGGGTGGAAGCCCAACCTGTAAGATAGCGACTACCTCACGATGTACCTGAGTCATAAAGGCGATACGGTCTGGTTCAAAATCGCCGTGTAGGTTGTCACAACTCACAGTAAAAGGAAAGCCAGCACTGACCGATAAAATCCACTCATACGCTTGAGGGCGAACCTCTACTTTTTCAAATTCGGCTTGAACTTGCGCGGTTCGCCCGTCTGGTTGATACCAATAGCCAAAATCTTCCATCAATCGCCGTTCAGGGCCGGCGACGCACCAATGCGCGATTTCATGCAGTGCCGAGGCAAAGAAGCCTCGTGCGAAAATGATGCGGTGATGATTGATTTGTGCATCAGCAGGCAAGTAAATCGGCTCATCACCACCGAGCTCTAAACGCGTATTGAATGGCTCAAAAAAAGTGTCATTGAACAGGGAGATCAAGTCTTGGTATTGATGTGTCATCGCTCAGTCATGCAGGCAAAAATTTCTCAACGCATTCTCTTATTTTTCTGTAGTCAGGTAAAGCCATTCAATCACCCCACTTCATTAGTTTTATTAATCGGTCAAACGGTTTCTTGGCATAAAATCTCATTCGCCATCGCCTGACTTTACTACTACACTTGCGCCTCCATTTTTAAGTTCAACCGCTTTCTCGGTTCTTATATACCCAAGGAAGTGCTGTCGGAGTACCGCATTATGTTGCTCAGTGTTTTATATATTATTGGTATTACTGCCGAAGCGATGACTGGCGCATTGAGTGCAGGCCGTCGAAAAATGGATTGGTTCGGTGTGATGTTAGTAGCGAGTGCCACTGCGATTGGAGGCGGTACGGTGAGGGATATTTTACTCGGCCATTATCCGCTAGGTTGGGTGAAGAATCCGGAGTTTTTAGCCATTACCTGTATCGCAGGCGTTCTCACCACAGGCTTAGCTAAATGGGTAATCAAACTCAAAGGGTTGTTCATTCGTTTAGATGCATTGGGACTAATTGTGTTCAGTATCATAGGCACAAAAGTCGCAATGGGCATGGGTTTGCATCCCGGCATTTGTATGGTTTCTGCGTTGGTCACTGGGGTGTTTGGTGGGTTATTACGCGATTTAATCTGCAGACAAACGCCATTGGTACTGCATGAAGAGCTCTACGCTTCGGTTTCATTAGTCGCTTCAGGGCTTTATTTAACCTTGCTCGCATTCGGCATCAATGATGTCACCAGCACGATAGTAACGCTTATTGCAGGTTATTTATTGCGTATGGCGGCAGTGCGTTTTAAATGGCGTTTGCCTTCTTTCCAGCTTGATGCTGAAAATCAGATTCATTAGCCACAATCCGATGTTAGATATTTAGTTAGTTAGCTGACTTGTTTCGATAAAAAATTCATTCAGCCGCGGAAATTGGCTAAACAGAAAATGGCTTAAAACAAAAGCGCCCTAACAAAAAGGGCGCTTTTCATCTTAATTCGGTCATGCTGGATTAGATTTTAGGCGTTTCGGTTTGAACCGCAAAATTCTGCCCGCGATGACGAAGTAAGTGGTCCATCAACACAATCGCCAGCATTGCTTCGGCAATGGGTACAGCGCGAATACCAACGCAAGGATCATGGCGACCTTTCGTGATAAGTTGTGTGGGTTCACCCGTGCGAGTAATGGTATCGCCAGGTACTGTAATACTTGACGTGGGTTTAAGCGCAATACTGGCAACAATATCTTGCCCAGTCGAAATACCGCCTAAAATACCGCCGGCATGATTTGAGCGAAAGCCGTTCGGTGTTAGAGGATCTCGATGCTGGCTGCCTTTTTGCTGCACGACATCAAAACCGTCACCAATCTCTACCCCTTTCACTGCATTAATGCTCATCAAAGCGTGCGCAATATCCGCATCTAGACGATCAAATACCGGCTCACCTAAACCAACAGGCAGGTTTGTCGCGACAACTTGAATCTTTGCACCGATCGAATCACCTTCTTTTTTCAAATCACGGATCAGTTGGTCGAATGCCGCAACTTTGTCTGCATCTGGACAGAAAAAGGCGTTATTCTCAATTTCATTCCAATCCACTTTATCGATACAAACATCACCCATTTGTGACAAGTAAGCGCGAATTTCAACCCCAAATTCTTGTTTGAGATATTTCTTCGCAATGGCTCCCGCTGCCACTCGCATCGCTGTCTCACGTGCTGATGAACGACCACCACCACGATAGTCGCGAATGCCATATTTTTGATGGTAGGTATAATCGGCATGACCGGGGCGAAACTTGTCTTTAATGTCTGAATAATCGGTTGAACGTTGGTCGGTATTTTCAATTAATAGACCAATCGATGTACCTGTGGTTTTCCCCTCAAATACACCAGAAAGAATTTTGACTTCATCCGCTTCACGGCGCTGCGTTGTATAGCGAGATGTGCCAGGACGGCGACGATCTAGGTCTATCTGTAAGTCAGCTTCTGTAATTTCTAAGCCCGGAGGACATCCGTCGACGATACATCCTAGTGCGATACCGTGACTTTCTCCGAATGTCATCACCCGAAAATGTTGTCCGATACTGTTTCCTGCCATTACTTCCTCAATATTGATGACACAGAGCGACATGCTCCCTATCACCGCTTCATTCTATTGTTCGTGGATTCATAGTGGCTTTATTACGAAATGATGTAAAGCCCCAAAATAAAGCAATGTGTATTTTTCTAATGGATAAAAAAACGCAAGCACTGTGGCTGGCGTTTTTCTTATGCATACGGCATTAGTCGATATAAAGCGCAAAGTCGCTAGCGCAATCAACCAACTGCTGGCGAGTCAGCATGAATACGCCATGCCCACCATTTTCAAACTCAAGCCAAGTAAACGGAATGTGGTCGTATTGGTTCATCATATGCACCATCGAATTGCCCACTTCACAGATCAAAATACCGTTATCAGTGAGGTACCCCGCCGCATTGGCCAAAATACGACGCACCAATTTCAAACCATCGGTACCGGCGGCTAAGCCGAGTTCTGGTTCGTGTTTGAACTCTTTGGGCAAACTATTCATATCTTCTTGATCCACATACGGTGGATTCGACACGATTAGGTCATATTTCTCTTTTGGCAAATCACGGAATAGATCGGAACGGATCGGGAAAACTTGTTGCTCCATACCGTGATCTTGAATATTTTGCTCTGCCACTTGCAGTGCGTCGGTTGAGATATCAATCGCATCCACTTCAGCATCAGGGAACGCGTGGGCGCACGCAATGGCGATGCAACCGCTGCCAGTACACAAATCCATAATGCGTACAGGCTCGTCGATCAACCAAGGTTGGAACTGCGCTTCAATCAATTCGCCAATCGGTGAACGTGGCACCAGTACTCGCTCATCCACATAAAACTCAAGGCCACAGAACCAGGCTTTATTGGTTAAATAGGCGATAGGAGTACGTTCATTAATGCGCTTAATCACCCGTTCAACAATACGCAGACGTTCGCTGCCTGTTAAACGAGAATTCAGTACATGCGGAGGAACATCAATCGGAAGATAGAGTGTCGGTAGGATTAGCTGAACGGCTTCATCCCACGCATTATCGGTCCCATGACCATAAAATAAGTTGGCGGCATTAAAACGGCTGACCGTCCAACGAATCATATCTTGAAGCGTGTGAAGTTCAGAAACCGCCTCTTCTACAAAAATCTTATCCAAAATTGCCTCCGAAAAGCGCTACAATACTGCCAATATCGATCTGTTAGAAAATGACCAAACCCAATGAGCCAAAAAGAGACCGAACACGATGACGCTTTCGACTTGTTTCGGGATGCAGTAAAGGGCGTTAAAAAGTTGCGACAGGATACCATAATCCAGCCGCCAAACAGAAACCCCAAACAAAAAGAAATCCGCCGTATTGCGCGGGAAGCCAGCGATACCGAATTTTATTTTTCCGATGAGTTTATACCAAAACTCAGCGATGAAGGCCCGACGCGCTATGCTCGTGATGATGTGTCGAAATATGAAGTTAAACGGTTAAGACGTGGCGTTTATGTGCCGGATGTGTTTTTGGATATGCACGGCATGACACAGCAAGAAGCGAAACGAGAACTCGGGGCGATGGTTGCTTATTGTGTGAAAGAAAATATTCACTGCGCTTGTGTCCAACATGGGATCGGTAAACACATTCTCAAACAAAAAGTTCCTCTCTGGCTCGCTCAACATCCTGATGTGATGGCATTTCATCAAGCCCCCCTTGAATTTGGCGGGCATGGCGCGGTATTGGTGCTGCTTTCTATTCCTGATAAGTGATTTAAACTGACGCTAACCTCAGCATTAACGCTTTTGCCCCAGCATAACGATGAGGATTAATGTCGTAAATCCGGTGGAATCGGCATGTTATTCTCATCGAGTTTGGGTCTTTGGCCACCGCGTTTACGATACTGCTTAAGCTGAAAGACATAAGCCAGTACCTGCGCGACCGCCACGAAAAGCCCGTCGGGGATCTCCTGCTCAAGATCGGTTGTGTGATAAAGCGCTCGAGCCAAAGGCGGTGCGGGGATGATGTGTATATCATGCGCACGTGCTACTTCACGAATTTTCATCGCCATGTGATCGACGCCTTTAGCCACCACAATCGGTGCTTTATCCGTATTTTGTTTATAGCGCAGCGCAACTGAGAAGTGTTCTGGGTTGGTGATGATTACATCCGCTTGTGGCACTTCCGCCATCATCCGCCGCTGGGCCGCTTCACGTTGCAACATCCGAATTCGGCCTTTAACCTCAGGTTTTCCTTCCGTATCTTTGTATTCGTCTTTTACTTCTTGCTTGGTCATTTTTAATTGGTCAGCGTGCTGCCAGATTTGGAATGGGATATCGATGGCGACCACGACCAATAAAGAACAACTGATCAGCAACACGAAGTTGAGCAAAATATCGAGCGCATGGAAAATATTTTGTGGATAGACATCCATGCTCAGTTGAAATAGATCTTCTTTCGATACATTGATCAGATAAAAAGCAACGCCAGAAACAAGCAATACTTTTAAAATGGACTTAAATAACTCAACCCAACTTTGCAAACCGAACATACGTTTTAAGCCACTGAGCGGGTTCATTTTGGAGGGCTTTGGCATCGCAGCTTCGACAGAAAAGTTAATTCCACCAATGCCAGCCGCGCCAATTAATGCAGCAATAAATAACGTGATTAAGATAAGCGAGAGTGGCAATATCAGGGTCGCAAGAGAACCAGCCGCAATATCAAACAACTTTCCGAGATCAAACACTTCTTCTCGGCTTAAGTTGAAGATTCGACCCATCAAAGCGTACAAGGCTCGGGCTAACGATTCGCCAAACCACATCAATGCAATCGCACCCACCACCAGTACCGAAACGGACGCTAACTCTTTTGAACGAGCGACCTGACCTTTTTTTCGCGCCTCGTCCAATCGCTTGGGCGTGGCGTCTTCGGTACGTTCTTGACCGTCTGACTCTGCCAAACGCGCCTCCTAACAGTTCATACGGATAAGGCGACAAATTTGTTGCTCGCCTTCTAACCAGAATAGTTCGTAGTGACTATACAGGCCGCCTAAAATATACCAACAGAGTAACAAGCCGACCAAAAGCGCAAACGCAAAACCCAACGAGAAAATGTTGAGCTGAGGGGCTGCACGAGTCATCACACCAAATGATAAGTTGACGGTTAATAGCGCAATGATGCCAGAAAGAGACATACTCAGCGCCACTTTAAACATAATTCCCAGCCACAATGCGAGCTCACGAAAATCCACGGTCGTTAATGCTCCATCGCCAATAGGCAAGGTTTTGAAACTGAATACCACCAGTTGGATCATCTTTAAATGACCATCGGTTGCTAAGAAGAACAAGGTCGCTAAAAACATAAACAATTGACCAAGCAAAGGGGTGTTCTGCCCGTTTACGGGGTCGACCATTGAAGCAAAACCTAAGCTGGCTTGCATACCCAATATTTGACCAAGCATAACAAAGGTTTGGATTATAAACTGAGTGATCATGCCCATTGCAACGCCAATAATAATCTGCTCAAAGGTGGTCAAAAAACCTTTAAATGAAAGTAGTTCAACGGTCTCTGAAACGGCAGGAATCGCGGGCATCATGGCGAAGGTAATAGCCAAACCTAAGTAGAGCCGCACTCGGGTCGGAACAAAGCGGGCACCAGTGACTGACATCACCATCAGCATGGCGGAAATACGAGTGTAGGGCCAAAAATAGCTAGCAATCCACTCTAAAACGAGGCTTGTTGGGTACTCCATTCAAGCTCCTAGTACAGCACCTGTGGTAGCCGTTCAACGATAGAGAAGAAATACTCCATCAACATCTGCGTCATCCAATGGGCAAAGAACATCAGTGCCAGTAACGTCACAATGAGACGCGGTAAAAAGCTCAACGTCTGTTCGTTAATTGAGGTCGCGGCTTGGAAAATGGCGACCACTAAGCCAATCAACAAACTCGGGATGATGATGGCGCACACCATGATAAGCACCATCCACAGTGCGTCTCGAAACAGCTCAACAAAGACTTCAGGAGTCATTCGCGCCCCCGCTATAAAGCAAAACTGCCGGCTAGCGTTGAGAGGATCAAGTTCCATCCATCCACTAGTACAAACAGCATGAGTTTAAAAGGCAGCGAGACGATCATCGGCGAAAGCATCATCATACCCATCGCCATCAAAACAGACGCCACCACTAAATCAATGATTAAAAAGGGCAAAAATAGCATAAAGCCGATTTGAAACGCCGTTTTTAGCTCCGAGGTGATGAACGCAGGGATCAGCACCGCCATCGAGACCTCTTCAGGATTGGTTGCGTCAGAGCCCGATATCTCAACAAAGGTTTCTAAATCTTTGACTCGCGTCTGTTTCAGCATGAAGGCTTTTAGTGGCTCTTGAGCCGTATCAAACGCTTGACGCGCCGTCATCTGCTCATTGAGATACGGCTGCACAGCTTGCTCATTAATGGCATTGATGACTGGTGACATAATGAAAAAAGTGAGAAAAATAGCGATGCCGATAATTACTTGGTTTGACGGCGTTTGTTGCAGACCCATTGCCTGGCGCAAGATCGACATCACAATCACGATACGTGTAAAGGAAGTCATCAAAATGACCATGGCAGGCAAAAAACCTAACATGGTCATCAAGGCTAAAATTTGTAGATTGATCGAGTAATCTTGACTGCCATCTGAATTGGTCGTCATGGTAAATGCTGGAATACCGCCACCACCACTGACGCTACCAGCGGCTATGGTTTTAGAGGCGCCACTGTCTTTATTCATCGCCGTTACTGTCACCGTTTCTGCGCCTACGGCGCTGGAAGGAATTGGCGTGGCTAACTCTTGCTCTGAAAACGCAAACGGGGTAAACAATAGAGCCATCAGCAACATAGAAAGATGCCATAGATGACCAAGGTAACCCAATGAGGCCGTGCGACTATTTCTTGTCATTTTTCTTTAGCAGCTGAGTCAGTTGACCGGCAAACGGACTGACCTCAGCCTCCTCCTGTTTGAGTGGGGCATCTAATTTGGCGATCAATTGGACAGATTGTGACGTGACTCCGACGAGAAATTGTTCTTCTCCCGCTTGCACAATAACGATACGCTCTTTGGTGCCCACTGGCAGTTGGCGTACAATGCTCAGCCCTTTTTGATTACCGAACGTGGGCACTCGCATGCGTTTTAACACCCAAGCCAAAAAGAGAATTAGCGCAATAACGAACAAAAGCGACCCGAAAGTGGTCGCTAAATCTAAGTGATCATTCGGCGCTGCCATCGCTTGGCTTGAACAGAGCAATAAACCGATCAGTTTTTTCATCCAAATACTTCTTTTTCGTAAGCCGACGTTATGCTAACGCAGCTTTTTAATACGCTCAGTCTGGCTGATTACATCGGTTAAACGAATACCGAATTTATCGTTAACCACTACCACTTCTCCATGAGCAATCAAAGTGCCGTTCACCATCACATCCAATGACTCACCCGCGATGCGATCAAGCTCAACCACCGAGCCTTGGTTCAATTGCAGTAAGTTACGAATGCTGATCTTCGAACGCCCCACTTCCATCGAAATGGTCACCGGAATGTCCATGATCGTATCAAGTTTGCGGCGCTCATCTTCGGTGATCGGTGGTGAAGTGTCTTTCAATTCATCAAGAGGCGCGGCCAGAATTTCATCTACATCAATACTAGGCGCGGATGGGTCTTCCCCTAATGCGGCTGCCCATTCGTCTGCCAATCTTTGGTCGTCACTTGGTTCCATCTTCGTTACCTACTCTATTATTCTTCGTTATCTTCTTCGTCATCATCTTCAAATTCAGACATGATGTCTTTGCCTAAAAAGGCGAGATCCGTTTTTACTACATCAGGGCGTTTAATTTTTTCAGAGACTTGAACCGCCATTTTTTCACCAGAGCGGCCCATTTTCACTCGGTAAGTTGGCAGCTCTTCAACAAACATCGTTGCGTTTTTTGGCATTTTAATTGGGATGATATCGCCTACTTGTAGATCCATTAAGTCACGCAATGAAATGTCTTGTTCTAATAAATTGACTCGGAAATTGACGGGTACATCCATGATCTCTTCGCGCAGTGCAGAACTCCAACGCACATCGGTTTCCATTTTATCAGACTGGACACCCGCATCGAGTAACTCACGGATGGGTTCAACCATCGAATAAGGCATGACCACGTGGAAATCGCCGCCGCCGCCATCGACTTCGATATGAAACGAGCTCACTACGATCACTTCCGTTGGGCTGACGATGTTAGCCATACTTGGGTTCACTTCTGAATCCAAATATTCAAACTCAACGCCCATCACCGGTGACCAAGCTTCTTTGTAGTCACCGAAAACAATTTTTAACAGTAATTGAATGACACGTCGTTCTGTTGGCGTAAATTCGCGCCCTTCAATTCGAGCGTGGAAACGGCCATCGCCACCAAAAAAGTTTTCCACCAAAATGAAGACTAAACGCGCTTCCATCGTGACCAACGCTGTCCCTTTTAACGGACGAAAACGCACCATGTTCAAGCTGGTCGGAACATAAAGCGTATTTTGGTATTCACCAAACTTCATCATTTGTACGCCGTTAATCGACACTTCAGCCGTTTTACGCAGCATGTTGAACAAACTAATACGCATGTGACGAGCAAAACGTTCGTTGATAAGCTCCAGCGTAGGCATTCGCCCACGGACAATACGGTCTTGCGAAGAGAAGTCAAAGTTAATCGCCGACTTATCGGCAACATCGTCATCGTCTTCCGCCTCATCAACACTGTCTACACCATGAAGCAGGGCATCAATTTCGTCTTGGCTTAATAAATCAGTCACTTCTCACCTACTGCATTACAAAATCGGTAAACAACACTTTTTCGATCACAGGTTGCCCAACCGCTTTAGTGAGTGCCGCTTTAATATCATCTGTCGCCTTATCTCTCAGCTCAATTCGCCCGGTAGGGCTACGAAGCTGTTCCACAGTGGCAGACGCAAAAGTGGCCAGTAAAGAACTTTCCACTAAAGGTGAATGGTAACGTGCAAGGCTTTCGTTTTCTGAACCTCGCACCATCAACTGCACTTTGATTTGCACCAAACGATCTTTCTTATCACCCGTGACGTTAAACACAAACGGCTGTGCAATATTAACGTAAGCTACAGGATCCGTTGGCAAAGCTTGCTGCGCTGCGGGGGCTTGCTCACTCGTGGCTTCACCCTCATCTCCGCTCATCAAAAAGAAAGCTGCACCACCACCACCAAGCAGTAACACTACGGCAGCAATAATGATAATCAGCAGTTTTTTCTTCCCTTTGGGGGCTTCCGCGCCTAACTCTTCATCGGCCATAATGTTCTCTATGTCGTTATTTTTAATATTAGTTTAAGCGTAATAACTGATTCCATCACGCTTTGATGCGACATTCAAATCAAGTTTGACGTCTGTATCAAGGTTTTCTTCGTCTAAATAGCTTCCGTTGCGCGCCAATTGACCAGATTGGGCATCCCCGTCGGCAGTGTAGCGCGCTTGTTGCTGACCAGCGCTCTGTTGTTGGACAGAGGTCTCACCCAACTGCACACCTTGTTGTGCCAACATTTCTCGTAGCCTTGGCATAGATTGTTCAATCACATCACGTGCTTGATGGTTAGCGACCGTAAAATGAACCGTCGTATGATCACCATTCATATTCATACGAATTTGTAAACGCCCCAATTCCGGTGGATCTAAGCGAATATCGACATGTTTAAGGTTTTTCGACATCATCATTTGCAGCCGTTCCGCCATTTGCTCACTGGCCATTTCTCGGTTAAGCAACAAAGGAGGCTGTTGCGCGGCTTGCAAGTTGTCAGCACGGCTCTGCGTCGCGTTCAAACCATGTTGCCCCAAAGCACTCGAAAGCTGCTGCGCTAATGTGCCCTCTTTTTGCTCTTGAGCCGACCCTGCATCATTCACACCCGATAACGCTTTCGCGCCTAATCCGGCTTTGAATAGCGCGGGGTTGAGTGGCAATTCGGCATGGGTTGCAGCTGGTATCGCGGCCGCATTCGCTAACTGTTGTATTTGTACATTGGATAACTCATTGCTTGCTGTAACAAGAGGTGACGATGCTAGTGCGGCTTTGTCTGCCGCCACGGCAGCCTGCATGGTTTGAGATTGTTGCTGAGCTAAGGCTTGCTGAACAGAATGGGCTAATGAAACCGGCGTATTTTTACCCTTGAGGACCGTTTCACTTTGTGCCACATCTAGAGGTAATGCTTGCCCTTCGGCAACAACTGTGTTCGCCCAAGGAATGGCAGCGGCAGTCAATAACGCCTCTGTGGGCAGTCCTTGCTGATCATTTTCCGAATCGGTTTGAGGTGTATTCGTAGATGGAGAGAGTGGCAACTTGCCCTCTGCTAAATTTGTTGTCAATTGTGAATCAAGTGCTTGCGCTTCAACCAAAGGTGATGGCTCTATGGGCATGGTGTTGTCACTTTTTGCCACCGCGTTAACTGCTGCATCGCCAACTTCAGTTGTGGCAAGTAAAGTGGCCTCATCTTCTATCGCTTGCGACAAAGCGCTTGCTTGCACTGACTTTGTATCTTGAGGCGGCTGAATGAATTTTCGGACTGATTCCGGCAGGATGAGTTCACCATTCTCTTCAGTCTCTGCGTTTAAGCTTGATGCCGTAGGTGAACCTTCCGCAGCCATCAAACGCTCTTTGCCCTGCTGAATAGGCAGCACACGCTCTGCATCTTGTTCCGTGATGTGCTGATCAGATAATGGAGCTTGCTCATTCACTGACGCCGGTGCTACTGATTCAGTAGTGGGTTTAGCGAATGCATCCTGTGCTGATATTTGCGCAGCCGCTGGCGTTTTTTGCTCCACTTGATCCGAGGAGTCACCTGCGTTGTCGTCGATTTGCACGTCTACCGGATGAGTGTTTTGTGGCAAGGTTTTGCCGTTTTGGTCAGCAAGTGCTTGATTGGCGCTATTTAAACGGCCAAGGATTTCATCGCCATCGCTCATCACTTGTGCTGTTTTCTGCTGAAGAGCGGAGTCATCAACCTCTGCTGAAGGGGGTGATTTTGTTTGCGCGGTATCAACATCGGCCTCTTCACTCAATGCCTCACCAAGTTCTTTATCTAACAAGGCATCGCTACTTTGGGCTGCCACGTCATCGGTGAGCACAGCTCCCTCATCAAGCGCCTTAAAGTCAGTTTCTGCCGAAGATTCAGTGCTACGACCCATAATGAGGGCGGTCAGTTTTTCAAAAAAACCTTGAGATTCAGAACCTTCACTCACCGCATCAGAGCCTGCTTTACTCACGCTGGCCATTTTAGAGGTGTCGGATGGTGTTGTAATATTTACATTCATATCCATGATGCTCGCACTAAAAACAGAGGATGACGCGGATTCATTATTGGCCAGTAAGCCATGTTTCATCATTTTTTGACGATGGCGCAGTGGATTAACCTAATGAACTCCGTGATTAGTCAGAAGCAAGAAATGAGCCAAGCCTTCAATATCGATAAGAAAGTATGACACCCATCTTATTGGACACGTTGACGACTTGAGGCGTCAGTGACTTAAAACTTATTTTGATTAAAACTTATGTTGCTTAAAACTTGTGTTGATTAGAACGTTGCCTGCTAAAGAGCAGTGTAGAGAACTCATCCATCTGCTTCTGCTCTCGTTTATCTTGTAGACGTTGCGCTTCTATCTGTTTTTTTTCAATGAGCCATTCGTAAGAGCGTCGCTGTTTTCTCACTTCCATCCAATGCTCTTGGCAGTTCTCTACCTGATTTTTGAAGTGTTGTTCTGCATCTCTTTGTTTGACAAGGGTTTCATCTAACTGGGTAAGAAATCGGTTTAAGTGTCCATATTGGCTCGCCGTCAAACCTGACATGCCGCGCTCCATAAGCTGCTGACAATAATCCAGTCGATATTGTTCAATCTGCGCCAACTGCTTGTAATAACTCTCTAGCTCATCACGCGATTTAGATAACGCCATCACGGCTTTTTCTTCTTTGTCTTTGGCTTGGTCAAGCAAAAACTCGAGTGCGTTATCCATCGATTACCCCACTTGCAAAACGTGCTTGAGCATATTGACGCACATGTCGTAAGGAACCGAATCCTTCATCCCTTGCTGCAAATATTCATCCAGTCTAGGTTTTAGCGTAAATGCACTGTCAATCGCAGGGTCCGTCCCCGGCTTGTAAGCACCGATAGAGACGAGATCTTGATTTTTCCGGCAGATGGAGAGTATTTGACGCACCGCTTTCGACATCAACAGATGTTCATCGGTGGTGATTTGTGGCATAACACGGCTGACCGATTTCTCTACATCAATCGCTGGGTAATGTCCGGCATCGGCCATTTCACGTGATAAAACAATGTGACCATCAAGAATGGCTCGCGATGCATCAGCGATCGGGTCTTGTAGATCATCCCCTTCGGTGAGCACGGTAAAGAAAGCGGTAATCGATCCTTGGTGAGGACCGCCATTTCCCGCTCGTTCAACCAAGGCGGGCAGTTTAGCAAACACCGATGGCGGATAACCTTTTGTGGCTGGCGGCTCACCCACAGATAACGCAATTTCACGTTGCGCTTGGGCAAAACGAGTCAACGAGTCCATTAGTAGCAATACATCTAACCCTTGATCACGAAAGTATTCCGCAATCGCTAACGCGGTTTGACAGCCTTTTAAACGCATCAGCGGTGAGGAGTCCGCAGGCGCGGCTACTACAACTGAACGTTGACGTCCATCAACGCCTAAAATCTCTTCTATAAACTCTTTTACTTCGCGGCCACGTTCACCAATCAGCCCCACCACCACCACTTGAGCGGTTGTGCCACGAGTCATCATGCCAAGCGTTACCGACTTACCGACACCAGAACCGGCAAATAAACCAATCCGCTGCCCTTTACCCACCGTCAGTAAACCGTTGATCGCTTTTAGGCCAACGTCCAGAGGTTCTGTTATGGGTTTGCGAGCTAATGGATTGATGGGGTCAGCATTAAACGATGCGCGCTTTTCGGTATAAATAGGCCCCAGCCCATCGAGTGGATTACCGACACCATCAATCACCCGTCCAAGCAGCTCCATCCCGACTGGTAGGCCAGCATCCCCTGTCATTGGGGTAACTTTAGCTCCGGGCAGTACGCCTGTTATCTGTTCGCTGGGCATCAGATAGAGGTTATCGCCAGAAAAGCCAACCACTTCCGCTTCCATTTCTCCTGACATGGTTTCTACTTTACATAAGCTACCAATAGGAGCTTTACAACCGGTAGCCTCAAGGGTTAAACCAACCACACGGACCAGTTTGCCAGATGCCATTGGGCGGCAGGTTAACCCTTCGGTTTTGTATTGACTAAGGCGATCGGCAAGAGACAACACTATTGCTCACCTTGTTGGTGACGATTGGTGCCACAAAAACTTTTCAACACGCTACGAATGCGATCTTCCATTCGATAATTCACACTCGATTCACCTGCTTCAATCTGGACGTCACCGCGATTTAATGCCGGCTCTTTGACCAATGTCCAGTTTCGGAAATCCAGCTCTTTTTCGCCATAAGCAGAATGAATCACTTCAACATCTTCTGGATGGAGTTTTAATGTGATGGCATGACCAGATACAGGCAGGGACTCAACCGACGATTTGACGGTATCTAAGATCACTTGCGGATTGGTTTGTACTTCAACGTGAACGACTTCTTTGACCAAGGTTAAAACCATATCGACCAGCTGTTTTTCGACTTGGGCATTCATCAACTCTAGCGGTTGAGCAAATTGATTGGCAAGACCAACGAAAATATCAACCTGCTGCTGGATGAGAGTTTGCCCTTCAGCGACCCCCTCGGTTTTGCCTTGCTCAACACCTTCTTGGTGTCCTGCAATCAGCCCTTCTTCTTTGCCTTTTTCATAACCTTGTTTGAATCCGGCTTCTTGGCCTTGGTGCAAACCTTCTTGATAAGCCCCTTGTTTGATCTGGCCAATCTCTTCTTCGCTGAGTTGCAGCGGCTCTTCAACCACAGGCTCATCAAAACTTGGCATCCAACCGGGGTCGTAGTTCATTGCCGTTTCTTTGGCTTTTTTATTGATCTCTGCGCCGTAGTCCGGCAACCCCCACTTTTTGGCTTGTTCAATATTAGCGTCTGCATCTAAACGTAAAAAGCCGCGTTTTCTTTCTCCAGACATAATGCTACCTATTGTTGAGTCAGGGTTAGATTATAAGAATTCGTCTGCGCCGCCAGACAGCATAATTTCGCCACTGTCGGCCATACGACGTGCAATCGCCAGAATCTCTTTTTGCGCCGCTTCGACATCTGATACTTTAATCGGAGGCATGGCTTCCAGATCATCTTTCATCATCTCAGCTGCACGTTTTGACATGTTTTTGAAGATCTTCTCACGCAATGCGTCATCAGCACCTTTAAGTGCTTTTTGCAGTACATCTTGCGGTACATCACGCAGCAATTTTTGAATGCCTTGGTCGTCCACTTCGACTAAGTTTTCGAACACAAACATCAGATCTTGGATCTGCGTTGCCATGTCTTCATCTTGCTCACGCATCTGATCCATGAGGATGCCTTCGATATTGTTATCGAGGTAGTTCATGATATCAGCCGCGGCTTTCAAGCCACCAATTTTCGCCGCTTGCGCGCCCGCTTGACCGGCAAATTGTTTCTCCATGATTTCATTCAACTCAGCCAATGCCGAAGGTTGTACTTCTTCAAGGTTGGCAATGCGCATCAATAAGTCTAAACGGTCACGTTCAGCAAACTGCGCCAAAATTTCAGCCGATTGATCCGGTTCTAAATACGATAAAACAATGGTTTGGATTTGTGGGTGTTCATTAACAATGATGCTCGCCACTTGTCGTGGGTCCATCCATTTCAATGAATCCAACCCTTTTGAACCCGTGCCAAGCAAAATTTGATCGACCAAGTTATTGGCTTTATCGGCACCTAATGCAGCGATAAGCGCGTTACGCATAAAGTCTTCGCTGCCCATACCGATATTGGTGTATTTCTGAATATCTTCGAGGAAAGCACGATGCACCGCGCCGACTTTCTCTTGGCTAAGCTCTTTCGCTTTCGCCATCGCGCTACCGACTCGTTGTACCTGTTTAGGTTCAAGATGGCGGATGATGCCAGCGGCGTCCTCTTCGTTTAAGCTCAACAACAAAATAGCCGCTTTTTCATCACCAGAAATTGTTGAAATATCAACCGATGATTCTGTCACTTCTGTTCCACTCTTATTTTTATTATCAGGCATTTTGCATCCAATTCTTCACTACTTGAGCCGCAAGTTCAGGCTCATTGGCCACTAGAGCACGCACCGCTTTCAGTACATCCTCATCCTTGTGTAAGTTTGGCAAATCAATACCGGAACCAAACTCAAAGAGATCACCGCCATCAATACCACTGCCAATTAAACTGGTTTCACCATCAGCACCAATCGGTAAACCATCAGGTCCGTACATTGGGTCATCATCATCCGCAGCAGGGTTGAGCAGTTTTTTCAGCGCAGGGCGAACCAGCACCAGCACCACAACCACAATAACCAAGGCACTAGCAAACCAGCGTACCCAATCATTGAAGTTTGGATGCTCCCAAATAGGGACATCAACCATTGACTCAACTTCAGGCACGGCAAATTGCATGCTCAAGACATTCAACAAATCGCCACGGTTTTCATCAAAGCCAACCGTCCCAATCAATACTTGTCGCACGGCGCTAATTTCACTTTCGCTCAGGGGAGTATAGGTGACTTCGCCAGTCTCTGGGTTAACCGATGGTCGGTTTTTAATCGCCACCGCAACGGTTTGGCGATTCACCACACCCGATTGTTTGCGTTCATGACTGATGGTGGTATCGAGTTCAAAATTGCGCGTGGCTTCTTTATGGACCGAACCTTGCCCAAGTACCGAGCCATCTTTCATCTGCGCAACGTCTTGTGGGATAGAAGCATCCGCAGGTGGCTGATTACTTAATGCACCTGGAACGCCAGCCACCACATTGCCGTTGTTATAGTCTTCAAGCGTATATTCGCTGCGTGTCGCTGGCGTATTCGGGTCAAAGCGTTTACGCGTTTGTTCAATGGCACTGAAATCCAGTTGGATATCCACTTGGGCGGTGTAATTACCAAAGCCTAGAATTGGGATTAATACCGAATCAATTTTGTCACGCAGCGCCTCTTCTTGCTTGCGTTCAAGTTCTTGTTCTTTACGACGGGCTGACGACACAGGATCTTGAGAGCCTGAGCTGAGCAGCCGACCATGTTGATCAGTCACGGTAATTCGATTGGGTTTCATCCCTGGCACGGCACTGGCGACCATATCGACAATAGAGTCGACCTCTTCTTGTTTGAGGTTAGCACCAGTTCGCAAGGTAAGAAATACGGAGGCAGAAGCATCTTGGTTATGACGAACAAATACGCTTTGCTTAGGCAGTGCCAATAACACACGAGCTTTGTTGACGAGCTTCATCTCTTCAATCGCTTTGGCAAGCTGACGTTCACGGCTAAGTTTAAGGCGCTCTTGCTCAAGGCGCTGAGAAACACCAAAGCCCATGTCTTGCATCAAGATTTCATCGCCCGCTTGCTTGTTTTGATTTAACCCTGCACGGACGAGGTTGAGTTTTAAGCTGTTGTATTCACTGGATGGCACTAAGATAGTATTACCATCTAATTTGTAGGTCAGTTTCTGCTGATCAAGATAATCGAGGACAGGAATAAGTTCTTCGGTTTCATAAGCGCCAAGCGGGCGCATTTCAGGTTCTCGAACCCAAAAGAACAACATGACAATCAGTGCCACACAGATGGAAATAGAGAGGACTAACACCACCTGGCGCAACAAGTCCAAGTCGCCCATCGCAAAATCACTTTTGGATGAACTCTTCTCTTCAAGATCTGGGTTTTGCGTGTCCATGTCTAGATCTGAGCTCGCCATTAAAGCGTGGTCAGAACCACTGGTCACGGTAAGATCGGTTGTTTGCTTATCTTCTGCCACGGCGGCTACCTAATTTATACGGGCATATTCATGAGTTCTTTGTAGGCGTCGACAAGTTTATTTCGAACTTGAATCGTCGCTTCAAAGGCTACACTCGACTTATTACGAGCAATCATCACATCCGATAGTGAGACATTTTCATCTCCCCGATCAAAGCGGGTTTGTAAATTACCTGAGGTCTTTTGCAAACTGTTCACGTTATTAATGGCTTTGGAAAGCATGTCGCCAAAATCAGCACTCACACTTTGTCCAGTTGCCGTAGGACGAGCATTGGTTGCTTCCAACATCATTGTTTGCATTTCGCTGTTTAAACCATCAAGTCTCATTGCTACCTCTAACGCCAAATCTTTGACTGCTGTGCTGCTTCTTTCTGTGATGCAGCAATTTATATGCCATCACCCACTTTGGGGTTAATTCGGGATATCAATTCCTGCATCACGCATTTTCGCTAATTTATAACGCAGTGTCCTAGGGCTAATTCCGAGCTTGTCAGCCATCTCTTTACGGCGGCCTTGGCACTCGACTAAAGTATCCATGATAATGGTGTATTCTTGATCTCTCAGCTCATCACCCAATGCAGCGCCATTGTTATTAAACAGCTTGTTCACTTCGACTTGTGCTACAGGCTTAATCTCTGGTGTGGCAATATCGCTGCGCTCTACGACTTGTTGCAGGCTGCTAGCATCTTGCCAATCAACCCCTTCCAACAAGATATGTTCACTTGCAATGTCTCCTTGCTCACTCAAGATCAGCGCGCGTTGCACGACGTTATCAAGTTCACGGACGTTGCCCGGCCAAGCGTAACTAAGCAACTTGTTAATGGCTTGCGGCGCGATACGAGGCACAGGTAAACCAAGCTTAGTGCAGTGACGCTCTACAAGGTGGTGAGCCAGCGGTTCAATATCCCCTTTGCGGTCACGTAGCGCTGGCCATGAGATTGGGAAGACGTTGAGGCGATAATATAAATCATCACGGAAATTGCCTTCCTGCACATACTGCTTTAGGTCGCGGTTGCTGGTCGCCAATACGCGGACATCAAGCTTAATGCTTTTACGCCCACCCAAGCGTTCCACTTCACGCTCTTGGAGTACACGCAGCAGTTTTGCTTGTAGGTTCAGATCCATCTCGCTGATCTCATCGAGTAAAATGGTCCCACCTTGTGCTTGTTCAAATTTGCCCGGACAAGCTTGTACCGCTCCTGTAAATGCCCCTTTTTCATAACCAAATAAGGTGGCTTCGAGCATGTTGTCTGGAATGGCGGCACAGTTGATCGCCACAAATGGCCCATCTTTACGCGGAGATGAGTTATGAATGTAGCGAGACATGACCTCTTTTCCTGAGCCGCTTGGGCCCAAAATCATGACGTTAGCATCGGTTTTTGCCACTTTGTCGGCAAGTGACAATAAGCGCAGGCTTTTCTCATCGGCAACAACCGCATCACCATTATCATCCGATTTCACTGGCGCGTAACGGCTAACCATGTTGAGTAGCACTTCGGGGGCAAAGGGTTTTGCCATGTAATCAATGGCGCCCTCTTTCATCGCCGAGACCGCATCTTCAATATTGGCGTACGCCGTCATCAGCAACACGGGTAAATTGGGCCAATGCTGTTTGATGTTGCGCAGCAGTGCAAGGCCACCCATGCCAGCCATTTGAACGTCAGAGACAACAATATCAACAGGATGTGCTTTGAGTTTAATCAGTGCATCTTCGGCGCAATCAGCTTCCAGCCATTCATAACCAGCCAGCGCCAAAGTATCGACTAACGCTTCGCGTAGACCTTCATCATCTTCAACGATTAAGACTTTGCTTTGAGCCATCATCCTTCTCCAGTCTCTGTTGGTGAAGAAGGGGCATGACGCTCGAGTGGAATGCACATAGTAAAGCAAGCACCCTCCCCTTCTTCTGAAATTAATTCCAATCGCCCATCATGGGCGCGGCAGACCATTTGTACCACCGCTAACCCTAACCCCGTTCCTTGTGAACGAGTGGTAAAAAACGGTTCCATAATTTTACTTTGCAACGCAGCAGGGACTCCCGGGCCACTGTCTTGTACCGAGATTTTCAGCTCACCATTTACCGGGCGAAAAAAGACATCAATTTGCGACGCCTTACCCGCAATTTGTATTGCGTTCATCACTAAGTTACTCAGTGCAGAGGCAATGGCATTTGCATTTCCTAACACCACTGTCCCTTCTTGTTCCACTTCCTGATGATAATCAATTGCGCTATTTTTTAATGCCGTTTCCACCATGGGAACAAATTCGCTGACCAAGTCTGTCACTGTAAACGGCTGAATGACTTTATTGTCACCACCTTTGGCAAACAACAACATATCATTGACTTGTTTTTCAAGATCATGAAGCCTATCCATCAGCTTAGACTGAAAACGCTCTCTTGTAGCGTTTGGCAAGTTAGGCGCACCTAAATTTGAGGCATAGAGCATGGCACTGGATAACGGTGTACGAACTTGATGTGCCAAAGACGCCACCATTCGACCGAGTGAGGATAAGCGCTGTAAATCACTGATGCGTGATTGAAGTAACCGAGTTTCGGTTAAATCGGTGATTAATATCAATTGGCCTGTTGCTGATGCTGAAATGGCTAATCTAACTTTACGACCATTGCGCAGCGAGATTTCATGCCCATCATCTTCTCTCGGCGCAAAGGCACTTTGAATGACGGAATACCATTTTTCACCCGCCAATGGGACTTGCAATAACCGCTGAGCTTCAGGGTTAGCTTCTCTGACTACGCCTTGAGTATCGAGCAAAATGACGCCAGCAGGCATCACATCAAGAACCTGTTTATAGCGCTCAACTTGATCCTCTACAGAATCCAAGTGAGATTGATTAATGGGTGTGTCAGGAGACTGCATGTCGAAATTCTACCTATAAAACAACAATAGCCTAACACGCAAAATACATGCCAGGCTATTTTTCTTTAAAATCAAAGAATTAATCCATTGCCAATATATTGACTAAACTTTACCCATGCTGTTTTTGAATCACCGTTGCATATTGTATTTACGCATTTTTTCAACCAAGGTCGTACGGCGCATACCCAGCATATCAGCGGCACGCGCTACCACTCCGCCTTGAGCTTCAAGGGCTTGGTTGATCATATTGACTTCCAAGTCCGCCAATAGCTCTTTCAAATTCACGCCTTCAGGAGGCAATGACTGCGGTGCGTTGAGGTTTTCGTGCATCTCTTCGACGTCTTCAAAACTGAAGTTTTCAGAGAAAATACCCGCCAGCACATCACGTTCTTGGTCTTCAACAGAGCCATAGCAGCTGTGCTCTGGTTGGAATTCTGGAATATCACTATAGCGGTATTTAGTTGGTAAATGATTGACGTCGACGAGACTATTTGGATAGAGAATGATCATCCGCTCAACTAAATTCGCTAGCTCACGAACATTGCCAGGCCAATTATGTTCCATTAACGAATTGACTGCTCGCGGGGTAAAACAAAATGGCTGTCCACCTTCCGCTTCCATACGTGTCATGAGTTCTTGTAACAGCAATGGAATGTCGTCTTTGCGATCTTTTAGCGCTGGCATTTCAATTGGGAAAACATTGAGTCGATAGTAAAGATCTTCACGAAATGATTCATCATCAATCATGTTTTCTAAATTGCGGTGAGTCGCTGACACCACACGCACATTCACTTTAATGGTGGTGTTACCGCCCACACGTTCAAAGCAGCGTTCTTGTAACACACGCAACAACTTTACCTGCATCGACATCGGCATATCACCGATCTCATCGAGAAATAAAGTACCGCCTTCGGCAAGCTCAAAACGACCTTTACGCGCGGTTATCGCTCCGGTAAACGCCCCTTTTTCATGACCAAATAATTCACTTTCAAGTAAATCAGCCGGAATCGCACCACAGTTAATCGGCACAAACGGACCGTTGCGGCGTGCAGAATGATAATGGATGTTACGCGCAACCACTTCTTTGCCCGTTCCAGATTCACCTAAGATCAACACATTGGCTTCTGTGCCTGAGACTTGCTCAATCAAATGGCGAACTTCTTGGATACCATGACTTTGGCCTACAAGGCTACGAAATAAGGTATTCTTACGCGATGTAGAGGGAACTTGCACGCCTTTGCGTCCTAAAAATTCTTTGCAATGTCGTAATGCGTCACTCAGTTGAGGGTAATTAAGAGGTGACTCAAGTTCACCGACGTATTGAGTAAATTCTTCCAATGAATATGGCTGCTTGTTTGCCATTAGAAGTGGAATATAATTGGCCTTAGTCAACCACTGAGCTATCTCATCAGTTAACTGCTCACTTTTTAGCGATCCAATAATGCAGCCCCCCCACAATCTTGAACAATCAATATCCTTGATTTGGGATGACTCGATCGCCTCGCAGTGCTCTCCAACAAATTCTAAAATGTTACTTAGATTGAGACGGATCTGCGGATCGTCTTCTATCACAAGCAGTTTTGCTAAACCTTGCATAGGTGAGAATATTTGCCTTAAATCAGAGAAATTGTGGCCGCACTTCTGAAAATCGTTATTCAGTTTTGTTTTTCTATAATCACTTGATTAAACGATAGACAATTTGTGGAATTCAGCAACAAAAAAAGCCATTAGGCTAGTAATGGCTTCTATTCTATGGAATAAAAAAAATAAGGCAACCAAGCAATGAGCTGGTGTGACATCAGTTAAAACTTTAAAAAATAAGTGCCTAAAGTTTTATAAATAACTTATATGCCCACTTCGCTTGCCGTCAGATTGTGGTATTCAGGAGGGATTTGATCCCATGCTGATTTAATTTCTCGAATGATGTCGATCACATCATCCAGTGGTTGCGGGTCATTTTGATGATTCGCTTCGGTGATCTGAGTGATCATAAATTCATAAAGCTGATCTAAATTTTTTGCAATATCCCCGCCATCACTCATCGATAAGCAACTGCGTAAGCTAATAATGATATCCAATGCTTTACCAAGGCGTTCACCCTTACTTGGAATATTCCCCTGTAGCATTGCTGCTTTTGCTTGAATAAGGCGTTCAATGGCACCCGCCATCAACATTTGTACGACTTTATGCGGCGAGGCCGCACTGAGCTGGCTATCCACTGATACCTTTTTGTATGCCTGTAAAGAACCGCGCATAGTCTTCCTCTTATAAAAACTTTTTGTATTGCTGAACGGATTTATTACCGTGTCGGTATTTTTGGAGCGTTCTACCGATCTCGACCGTTTTTGACTGCATCAGTTCAACAAGATGTTTAGTTTCATCAATAGCCTCTCGCCATTGGCTCGACATTGCAAACTGTGGATTTTCTGACGCATGCGTCAGTAAGTTTTGCAATATCCGTTCCCTTTTATCGACAAGATGATTGATTTCTTCAGTATTAATTTCATCAATGACAAGCATTGCTCTTATTTGGTGATCTAGATCACTTAAAAGGTCGAGTTGCTGTTCCATATCAGCCGCCTAACGCATTCATCATACCAGCTAATTGGTTCTGCATTTTACTGGTCGCGTCTTGCATTGCTGAAAACTTAGAATGCGTTCGCTTCTCCAAACTGTCCATGCGGCGATCAAGTGCCGCTTGGTCGTCCGCCACACGGTAGTTGCGTTCTACTAAGCTTTTTTCGCGTGTGCGAATCGACCCTGTCACCCCCGTCATGCTCTGAATAGCATCTTCAACCCGTTTGGCAAATCCTTGGTTTCCACCAAAGAACTCACCTAGCTTATTAAAGTTGTTATTGAGTTGGCGATCTAGCATGTCGTAGTTAATTTCAAGTGTCCCTTGGCGTGTGGTGGTAATACCAAACTCAATCAGACTTTTGATCTCTTCTGGAGCCTGCTCAATTCTAGTCGAAAAAACACTACGTAGGCGGGAGTCTGCACTGCGCACAATACTGTCACCCGCCAGTGGCCCTGCTTGGCCAGTCCGAGGGTCAACGCCTCCAAGTTCTTTAGAGACCTGATAAAACTGATTATACGCCGCGACAAATTGTTCAATATCATCGCGCACGGTTTTGCGGTCATATTCGATGCCAATTTCAGCCGGTGGTTTGCCTTTGGCCGTTTGCCCTTTAAGGGTCAAATCAACCCCTTCAATCGCATCTTCAATCACGTTGTTGTTGCTAGAAAGGGTCGCCACACCGTCCAAAACCACCACGGAATCTTGGCCTGCTTGTACTTGAGTCATACCTTGATAGGCGTCAAACGATGCTTGTGCCGCTCTAAGCTCAGCATCTGCTTTGTCCACTTTATCTAAATACTCACGCTCTTGCGGGTCAAGCTTTTCACGCTCTTTCTGCTTGGCTTGCTCTGGCGTCAGTTCACCACTACGCACCGCCGCCGCAACCGCGGCTTTTTCAGCTGCTAATTGCTGTTCAAGCTTGGCTTGCGCTTCTTTGGGGGTGACATAGGAGTCAACCAAAGTACCAGAAGCGGTATTGGTCCAACCGGGCACATCTGGCGCTTTTTCTAACGCAGTTGCATCAAGCTCTGGCTCAGGTTCATAGTAGGAATCGAGCAAGGTGCCAGAGGCGGTTTCAGTCCACCCAGGAATACGATCTTGCGGTTTCAGATATTTATTGGCAGCAACACCGGCGGCGGCAGCAGCTTTGACGGCGGCGTCGGTTAATTCACCGGCAGCATTGGCGACTTTACCGTCGGCAGCTACTTGCCCGGCGACTTCTTGAACACCACTCGCCATACTTTGGTCAACTTCGCGTGCCGCCGCACCTATTTTCTCGGCGACTTTTGCAGCGATAGCTTGTTGAGATGGCGTGAGTGGTGCAATGATTTGTTGCGCTGCAGCGCGTGCTTTTTCTAAATCTTTAACGCGTTCTTCCAGCGTTTTGTACTCTAGATTTTTGAGCGGATTTCCGGCATCAGACTGAGCATTAATTTTAATGTCATGATCTTTTCCAGATAGATTAGAGGCCACAATCAAACGTGGCCCTTCAACATCATTGATTACCGAAGCACGAACTCCGGGATTGGTTTTAGTGCTGTTAATACCGCGAACGATATCAATCAATTTTGAATTGGCTTGGACATCAACATCAAACTTCTGATCACCAAGTGAAATCTGCAGCTTACCAGGACCAAACTTTGCCTCTTTCTCTAAAACATCCGAGGCAACTTTATGGCTCTGTGCAAGCTGCAACACATCGATAGCATATTTACCTGCTATTGCGTCAGTGGTGGCTGTCGCGGAGACGACATTTTCATCAGTAGTATCGACTTTTCGCAAAGCGAAAGCCTTCTCCTGACGAAAATTCGTCATAAGATTTTTCATCGTATCCAGCGACTCTTTGAGCCGGCCGTAGGCACTGATACTGGCATCAATTTGACCAAGCTCATTATCAATACGTTGCTGCTTAGGAACGCGCTCTGCATTGACAATTTTGCTGACCAAGGAATTGATATCCATGCCAGTATTCATACCCATCGGGCCTAAGCTCATTAAATCACCTCAAAAACTACGATTACACCTTAGCAACCAATAAACCTGTACTGTGGTCTTTTTGTCTGGCAAGGCGTCGCAAAACCTCTAGCATTTCCTCGTTCGGGATCTGACGAATAATGTCACCAGTACTGGCTTCATAAATCGTTACAACATCCCGTCCTGATTCTTCATCGACTCTAAACGCTAAGTCTTTGTTGATAGATGAGATAAATTCATTCATCTGCTCTACCATCTTGGCTCTTTCCGATTTGTTGATCTGCTCTCGTTGCTGTGCAAGCTCGATTGCCGCTTCAACGCTTTGGTTTTGCCTATTTCTTAACTGTTCAGTACGATTCACCTCATTTTGTTTCGAGGAAGCGCGTGTCGCGCCATCGTTTTCTGAAGCAAATTTAATGCCACTTTGCGAGCCGTAAGGCTGGATGTTCGATGTGTAGGATGGTATTTCCATAACAATCTCCCTTCCACCTCATAGGTTGGCAGTGAAAACACTGCTTTCCCCACAAAGCTCCATTCGCCTATCGGTTAACCCAATAGACTAAGAGCTGCAGATGGTGACTGCTTCGCCTGTGCCAAAACTGACGTACTCGCTTGCTGCAAAATCTGCGACTTCGTCATTTGGGTTGTTTCACGGGCATAATCAGTATCCTTAATTCGACTACGAGAAGCGTTGACGTTCTCGTTGATGTTATCAAGGTTACTGATGGCATGACCGAAACGGTTCTGGAATGCACCTAACGAGGCACGTTGGCTATCAACGGCCTTTAGTGCACCATCAATCAAAGCTACAGCTTCCTGAGAGCCGCCAACCGTTGTGACATTGATGTCTTTGACGGTTACGTCTTTACCTGCAGCAAAACCAATTTCAGTACCCAGTCCACCACCAATAGTGACATCGCTTGAGACTTTTTGATTGGCGGCAAACAGTTGCAGTTTACCTTCATCACCGACTGAAGCTTTGATGTCACCATTTTGACCATTAATGTAAGTAGCGACTTCTTCTAAATCATCACCCGCTTTAGCGTTAATGGTGACTTCGCGAGCTTCTCCTTGTTTATCAGTATAGCTCAGAGTCAGATCCGTCGCATTGGTGACTGACCAGTCAGGCGCTTTGCCATTTGTCGCGACATAGCTCTTACCGCCCATCGCTTTTGTGTCAGAACGCATGTCGCTCATGGAAAGCATCACAGCTTCACCAGAATCGGCACCAATTTGGAAAGATTTATTACCAAACGAACCATTTAGCAGTTTATTACCACCAAACGAGGTTGTTTCAGCAATACGGTTTAATTCATCATTGAGTGCTGAGACTTCCTCTTGGATCGCTTGGCGTTCTGAACTTGAGTTAGAACCGTTTGCTGATTGCAAAGAAAGATCTCGCATACGTTGCAAGATATTGGTGGTTTCATTCATTGCACCCTCTGCGGTTTGTGCAATGGAGATACCATCATTTGCGTTTCTTACCGCCATATCTAAGCCACGGCTTTGTGACGTTAAACGGTTTGAGATTTGTAGACCCGCTGCATCATCACGCGCGCTATTGATTTTATAGCCCGATGACAGACGCTCCATCGATTTCTGCGTACCATCAGCGGCATTATTTAAATAACGCTGCGCGGTCATTGCAGACACGTTAGTGCTTACATTAATTGCCATATTGATCTCCTTAGGCATTGTGTTGATGTACTTCCGTGTCTCTCACCTCACGTCGGTACACCTCATTTCTCTCGTATCCTTTAACGGCGAAAGATTTATATCCTTTAGAAAAAAATAAGCCTTTTTTTAAAATTTATGCAGCGAGCATGAGAAATGTGATTAGCGTCAAAAAATAAGAAGGATAATGCTGCATCGACTAACACTTTTTCCACTTTGCCACTAAGCAAAAAAATCCAGCCGAGGCTGGATTTTCATTAAGGGTAACTCTTGAGCTATTGGGCTCTTTTAGCCAAGTAAGCTAAGTGCCGCTTGTGGAGCTTGTTTTGCTTGAGCCAGCACTGAGCTTGATGCTTGAGAAAGAATTTGCGACTTAGTAAGCGCTGTTGTTTCTTTGGCAAAGTCAGTATCTTTAATACGGCTCTTAGAAGCACTCACGTTTTCGTTAATGTTATCTAAGTTGCTGATTGCATGGCTAAAGCGATTTTGGAATGCACCTAATTGTGCGCGATGGCTATCTACAAATTGCAGTGCAGCATCAACAATGGCAACCGATTCTTGAGCGCCACCCACAGAGGTCACATCAATGACATCTACGGTAACAGCTTGACCAGCTTGCATGCCGAGCTCACCAGCAAGACCGCCTGCGAATGTTACAGGGCCTTCTACTTTATTACTGCCAGCGAAGACTTGTAGTTTTCCTTCATCATCAACTGATGCTTTCACCATATCAGTTTGGCCGTTGATGTAAGTCGCCAACTCTTCAATATCATCGCCTTCTTTAGCTGAGATATTGATAGTCTGATCTGTACCTGAAGTATCTTTCAGTGTGATTTGTAGATCGTTGCTGCCGGCTTGAACTGACCAATCTTTATCTTTGCCGTTCGCCGCTTGGTAGCTTGTGCCGCCCATCATAGCATTGTCACTACGCATGTTGTTTAGGCTAAGCATGACGGCTTCACCGTTATCCGCACCGATTTGGAATGACTTAGTTTCAAAAGTACCGTTAAGTAATTTGTTACCACCAAATGATGTGGTTTCTGCGATACGGTTTAATTCGTCATTCAGAGCGGTGACTTCTTCTTGAATCGCTACACGGTCTGCTTTTGAGTTTGAGCCGTTAGCTGATTGTAGTGACAAGTCACGCATACGTTGCAAAATGTTGGTCGTTTCATTCATCGCACCCTCAGCGGTTTGTGCAATAGAAATACCGTCATTCGCATTACGTACTGCTACGTCAAGACCGCGGCTCTGAACATTCAAACGGTTAGAGATTTGTAGGCCTGCCGCATCATCTTTTGCGCTGTTGATTTTAAAGCCAGAAGATAGGCGTTCCATTGATGTTTGTTGTGCATTGCTAGCGCCGTTTAGGTAACGCTGTGCTGTCATCGCTGATACGTTGGTATTTACATTAACTGCCATGGTGATTACTCCAATTGATTTTCCGATGTTTCCGGTTTCCGACGTCTCGGAAAACCAAATAGTTCTCTCAAAGTTACTTTTTATAACGGCGGTACTTTCCAAAGCTTGAGGATTTTTTTTCAATTTTCTTAAAAAAAATGTGTTTAGTGTAAAAAACAGGACAAGAGGTCAAAAACTCATCAGAAAGGTAATAATTTCGCTAAAGATTTGTTGATAAAAGTCGATAATTGTTGATTTTTATCGCTAGCGGAGTAAGGCCAATGCTAGGTTTGGCTGTTTTTTGGCTTGCGCAAGAATAGAGGTACTGACTTGTTGTAGGATTTGCTGTTTTACCATTTGGGTGGTCTCTTTCGCATAGTCCGTATCTTTAATTCGACTGTTTGAAGAAGCGAGGTTTTCATGTACGTTGTCGAGGTTGTTGATGGCGTGGTTAAAACGGTTTTGCAACGCGCCTAACTCAGAGCGATGGCTATCAACGTACTGCATTGCGGTATCAATGACGGCAACCGCCCGCTGCGCACCACCGACTTCGGTAATATCAAGAGTGTCTACTGCTTCATATCCCGTCACATTCATTTGCAACTGATTGGCTAAGCTACCTTTAAAATCAATAGTCCCAGAGGTTTCTTTACCCGCCATGAACAGCTGTAGCTGTCCTTTGTCGTTGACTGACGCCGATACTTTATCGGTTTGCCCATTGATGTAGGTTGCCAACTCTTCAATATCGTCCCCTACTTTTGCTTGGATCTGAATGTTGTGCTGTTTTCCCTTGGCATCGGTATAGCTCATGGTGAGCTGCCGGTTATCTTGTGTCACCCGCCACTGACTATCCGCCATGCCTGCCGCAACATAGCTAAAGCCCCCCATATCCAAACTGTCTGAACGCATATTTTTTAACGAAACTTGCACTGCTTCACCAGAGCTCGCCCCTATCTGAAATGAGGATTGACCAAACGAACCATTCAGTAACTTACGACCACCAAAAGAGGTGGTTTCAGCAATTCGGTTTAATTCATCGTTCAAGGCGCTCATTTCTTCCTGTAAAGCTTGCCTATCCGCTTTACTGTTCGCGCCATTCGCCGACTGCAAAGAGAGATCTCGCATACGCTGAAGCAGGCTGGTTGTCTCTTGCATTGCACCTTCAGCAGTCTGCATGATTGAAATGCCATCATTAGCATTGCGTACAGCGACATCTAAGCCCCTCATTTGCGACTCAAGACGATTCGAAATTTGTAAACCCGCAGCATCATCTTTGGCACTATTAATACGCTTCCCGGAAGCAAGACGCTCCAAAGATTGATTCAACATTTCGCTTGCTGAGCCTAAGTGACGCTGCGCAATCAAAGCGGGAACATTGGTATTAACGGTAATTGCCATAACAGACCCATGCCATAGAATGAATGATCTCTTTATCGGACAGTAGACGCTTTTCTTTACATAAAATGCTTAAAAAAGAAAAACCGAGCACAAGGCTCGGTCCGATAGTAGGTCAGTATTGAAACTTACTTTAGTTCAAGATGTTGCAGCATCTCAGCTGAAGGGGCAAAAAAGTACGCACCCGTTACGGCCTTGGTAAAGCGCAGCAGTTGGTCTGTTTTACCATCCGCCACACCATACATACTTTCCAACATCACTTTAAAGTTATGCAGCGTATGGCAATAAGCAATGAATAGTAAACCGTGCTCACCACTCACCGTACCGTAAGGTAAGCTATGACGAACAATTTTCAGCCCTTTCCCCTCTTCTTTTATATCGACACGGCCAACGTGAGACGCTGGAGGTACATTATCAAGCTCAATCGAATCAGGCTTAGTGCGCCCAATCACTTTTTCTTGCGCCGCCACATTTAAGCGATTCCACGCTGGAAGGTTATGCACAAAACGCTGCAACATCACATAGCTGCCGCCAGCAAATTCACCATCAGCAATCAGTGCAACTTCTTGACGTTTTTCGGCTTTAGGGTTTTCAGTGCCATCGATAAAGTCCGTCATATCTCGCGCATCTAAGTAACGAAATGAGTAGGTTTCATCCACCATTTCAACCAACTCAGCCACGGGTTCCATCCATTTACGCAACACATAAAACAGCAAGTCATGACGATGAGAATGGCAGTGAATCAACACATCCACCTCGGTACTTGGTGCTATGGTTTCGCCTTTACCAAGCTCAGGAAAATCAATCAGCTCTTGTGGTATGCTTTGGTTTAAACGCTGCCAAAAGGTGCGAGTAAATGCGACCGACACGGTTAATTCAGCGCCGGGTTGATGTTGATTTATCTCATTGACTAAAGCGGGCAATGCTTTTAATTGCGCTAAAACATGCGCCGGATTTTGCTTTACTTTTAAAAGGCTAAACAGTGCAAACGGACCTGCTTCAGGCAGAATCGCGGTTTGAGGTTGTGTCATAAAATATCCTCACTTACTTATTTTTGCTCAGTGTAATTCAGTTTTTTGGGGCGACCTTGATTGGGATCACGCCTTGTCTATGGGCGGGATAGAAAAACAATCACGCACACTTTTACTCTTCAGTAGATATAGACCAAACCATAACAGCACCAACAGTGTGCTTGCATTGGCCCAATTAAAAACGCCGTGCTCTAAATAGATATGATAAAGCGTTTGTATAAATTGCAAGATAACCATAAGTAACGTCAGCGGTTTTCCCATGCTGACGATGCGGTTTAGCCACGATCGTTCAGGAGCACGTAAGCTGATAAGCCACATCAGAATGATACTTGGCAACCCCATAATCAACCCCAAATAAAGCATCGAATGGTCTGGGTAAACAATGGTTAAAATCGTCGTGCCATTATCTCGGCTTGCTCCTGCCACCACGAAAACAACCCAAGCTTTTGCCAAAAATAACCAACCAAGCCAGATAAGTTTAGGGGCTTTAAGAAAACCATGTTGGTCGTATCGCTCTAACGCATAACGCATCAATACCTTCGCTCTTTTAAAAAAACGTTTTTACTTTAGCGAATCGATTTCAAATAGCTAGCCAGATCTTTTGCTCTTGACCAGTTTCTAACTTGAATGCACGCAAACGACTCGGAATTGCGGGTAGGCAGGATAATCCTCAAAGATTTTCAATAAACGTTACACAGGTCTACTAAACAGTGGTATGGATGGGAAGTCAGATATCACAACCAAATCAGGTCGCTAGTTTAAAAACTATCGTAATTATTTAGCATGACATTGGTCTTGATACGCCTGTAAGAATTCCGATAGAGGCACAGGTTTTGCGAATAAAAAACCTTGTAAATAGTTAACATTATGATTTTTTAGATATTCAGCTTGCTCAGCCAGCTCAACGCCCTCAGCAACAAGATCAATTGATAAACGCTTAGCAAGTTCAATCGTATTTTCAACCAAGTGTTCAGCAATAGGATCCTTTCCTATGTTTTTAATGAATATTTGATCAATTTTTAAGTAGTCAAGATCGATTTTTTGTAAGTTTATCAGACTGGAATGGCCAGTTCCGAAGTCATCAATCGCTATCTTACAGCCCAAACGTTTTATGTTACTGAAAAGTACATCTGTTGCATCCGAAAACTCAAGAACCTCTCGTTCAGTAAGCTCTAAAACAAGCACTACTTTCTCTGTATCGATATACTCAACAAAAGCCTTACATTGGTTAAAAAGATCTTGACCATTGCAATGTTGAGGCGAAATATTTATCCCTACATGAAACGGATGAGGTAAGGAGTCCTTATAATTATTCAACTGCTTAGCGGTTTCGTTAATGAGCAATTTTGTCATAGGAATAATCAACCCAGACTCTTCAGCTTGAGGAATAAAAAGATCCGGACGAACCACACCTTGAATAGGGTGAACCCACCTTATCAAGATTTCTATACCCATAATTTCATTGGTTGAGGCATTAACAATCGGTTGAGCATAGGGTACAAATTCTTCTTGACGAATTGCACGCTGAAGTTCCGAATCTAACGTTTTTGGGCGGTTAATAAGCCACCAATAACAAATCGAAAATGACACCTGCATAAATACAATCAAGAAAATATAGAACTTTCTCTCATTCCAAAATGCAGACCAGGATGATGGGTAACCAAATCCTGCATAAATTGTAAATGGGAAACGTTCTGATTTAATCTGTTGAATAGCAGTCAGTGCAAGCGTTGGATCAGTTGGATACATTACACCGTCCTCACCTAACCAAAACTCCCCCAACTGTAAAAATAGAGATAAAGCATGAGCAGAAGATTGAAGTAACGCTTGTTGGATGTGTAATCCGTCAATACCGCTAAGTGACACATTATCATTTTCCACATTACGAACGACAATCAGTGGATGCTGCAAGTCTACTTGACTGCCTGACATTAATAAGAGCTCACCTGAGATATAAGTCTGCGGGTTATCAATAAATGATCGTTCTCCCCAAAGAGATGTACAATATATCACTCCATCATGAGCTAAATTTGTCGTTCTTACAAAAGGGCTCGTCGCTACAATTTTTCTTAATTCTACGATAATTTCATCACAACTCTCATTATGACTAACGAGAGAAAGTGTTTTCTTATTCGCTTCTTTACCGTAATAGAGAATAGAATCAATGTTTGATGCCGCACTTACAGCGTACTCTTTTGATTTTTCTTGTAGGGAACGAAAAAAATAGTAATGAGATAACTGCAAGATAAGAAAGCAGGGGATCACTGTCAAAAAAATGAAATGAAATGACTTTAGCTGGCCTTTTGTAGTCATTATTTGCTCCATATAGTTGGTAGAGTGTTATTTATTAACCTATTAATCACTCCATCCCCACAAATTATTAAAGTTAACATTGTTCACTTATTAATCACCAGCTCCTCAGTTTCACCCTCAAAGATGAAATTAGGACAACCATAAAATGCACTAATTTATTAAAAATAGTGAAAAAGGCAAAGTATCAACACCATATATCTTGATGTATGTCTCATCTCTTTTTATAAAAAACTACGAAACAAATGATAGGATTTACTACGCCTAACACTTCATGTGTTGTTAAAAATACTGAACTTCAGGACGCTTTCTCCTCAATTCAGATTAGGGAAAAAACCTATGTTTTTCACAATCTGTTGAACATTCTTAAAAGTAAAAGGTTTGGTGATCACAAAATGTTCACAAAAATTCAGATCGTCCTCGAATTGCCTAATCTGAGCCTCATTGGACAATAAAATTAATGACGACAAACCATACTTAACCAGTTGCTTATCATTAATAGCATCTAACATAGATATAATGATGCTTGTCGGATCTTTTTTTACAGAATCCAAATCGTAAATCACAAGGTCATGACTACCTGTATCCGTTCTCTGTTTTATCACATTAAGGTCATTACCACCGGAAAGTTGAATATGGGTAATATGGTTCAATGGTCTGAGCGCAGAACGCAGCAACTCTCTGATGATAGGATATTCACTAACAACTAAAATGTTCATCTTTATTCTCCACGATAATTAAAGGCCACATTGGGTCATAAAAGAAAAACAAGAGTTAGATTTGCTAAAATCCATATACATATACTTTGACACTTGTTTTTTCCGCACTTAATGAATAACAATGCCTAAAGTCAAAGCCGCGTAATTACGTTTTATAGAACATCGAGTCAAATCGAGTCAAATCGAGTCAAATCGACATTGAGATGGCGTTATCAACCAGATACTTCACACTCAGGACACAACCATT
>NZ_CAWNJO010000037.1:0-66786 GCF_963874835.1 Vibrio sp. V12_P9A6T4
CACTTTATTAAATTATTTCGTCTTACTGATTTGACCTACTGATTGGCTGCTGGTTGGGCTTGAACCCTTACTGGCTGTGCCGTGTCAGTGAGGCGGCATTATAGGGAGAACGAAGATGAGTGCAAGCGGTTTTTAGAAAAAAGTACCTTCTGATAGCTCAAGTGAACAAAAAGACGCCAAAGCGTTAAATATCGATTAATTAGCGACCTATTTCCCTCTCTAAATCTCCTTGTTATCACCAGAGCATTAAGGTGACACACTTCATATTGCGTGCTTTTCTTCGTCAATGAAAGCTCGCACTGAGGCAATACAAAGAAGCATATTACTCATCACTATCGAAGAAATAAGAGATTCTAGAGCGTGGGTTAAGATAGTCTCGGATTTTATCCGGAAGTTTATGCGGAAGAATGGCGTTAACAATTTTCAAATCTCGATCAGCTAAATCAATAATGGGCGCTTGAGTTCGCGGAACCGAAGGGTCGTAAATCAATACATTAGGATATAGTAAGTGGCTAGCGTTTACGGAGATGACTAACCCAACCATATTGTTAGAAAGCTGAACAACGGTTCCTGGAGGGAAAACACCCATAAATTTAACCAATACGTTTAAGTTTTCGTTACTATATAAGTGATTACAATGCTTATACATATAGGAAAGTGCAATATAAGGAATCTTCTGCTCTGCAACGATATTGGGATGACACAAATTATCAAATACATTCGCGACCGTAATGACCTGTGAAAGCTCATCAATAGCCGCTTCCTTTAAACCAAGCGGATACCCACTGCCATCATTAAGTTCATGATGCTGTTCTATTACTCTCTTTGCACTTTCTGGAAAGCTATCGATATGACTCGCAATATCCAAACCATACTTAGTATGTAATTTGAGATAATTTTGTTCGGGCTCTGTCAGTGTTGTTTTCTTTCTAACAATCGCGGTGGGAACCTTAATTTTGCCTATATCATGAAACAGCGCAGCAAAAGCAAGTTCTTTGATTTTTTGAGCATCATACCCTTTCGCTTTTCCTATCATCATTGCAATGACCGAAACGTTGAGTGAATGAAAGTAGATGTCTTCAAACTCACTTTTGCCATTCATTAAATGCAGCGTAACGCTATCTTCACTCAGTAGCTTATCGACGATATCTTCAACCAAAATTGAAGCTTCATCTATCGCATCCTCTGGCCGATTGCGTATCTTGTTCATTACCGCACGCATACGGGATAGAGAACGCTCAAACTCTTTTTCACAGTTTAGAACTCGCCTACGATATGCGTTCAACTTTTCAATCCGTTTCTGCTTCTCTTCCCACAATTTTTCAGCCTCACTCTCCATCTCTGAAGATTCTTCTATGGCTTCCGGCTGCGTATTGACAGGTAAGGGTTGAGTATCGCTTTGCGCAGGATTGATATAAACATGTTGAATCCCCAAGTGTTTTATCAATTGAATCTGTTCTTGGGATTTAATCTTAAAGCTATTAAAAAGAAAGGGGTGTTCGTTCCACTTTACGGGCAACTTAATGTGCAGGCCAGGCTGCAATCTATCTACTGTGATTTTTATGCTTGCCACAATTTATATAACACCTTAAGTACTAAGTAGTTAATGAGTTTAAAAGAAGCCACTCAAAAGTTCATCAACTACATATTAGTAGTGTTGATATAAATGTGTATGGCTAGAAGCGAGAAATGTGCGCTGTTCAGTATAGAAGTATGTGAAGGCTATCAAAAGAGTCCCATTTATCTAAGATAGTGGACTATTATTTCGAGGACAAAAACAACAAAGCCCCGACTTTCGTCGAGGCTTTGTTGTTTAAATTATGGTACCGGTGGGCGGACTTGAACCGCCACTCCCGAAGGAAACGGATTTTGAATCCGTCGTGTCTACCAATTTCACCACACCGGCATCTTGGGCATTGCCCTTTGATGGTTGGCATTATACGTAAGAAAGTTATTGGCGCAATAACAAAATATTGAAATACAAATCGTTTGCCGATATTTTCACCACAAACCTTCAAGCTGTGCGTCTCTTCTCTTTTCAGATCCTCTTCGAGGCTATATGCTGCTGCAATTTCGCGAATACAAAAGATGTTTAGATATGATGAGTAACTCTATTTCTCTACCGCCTGCCGGATTACTACGCCGATTTGGTGCGCTCATTTACGATGCATTAATCATCATTGCTCTTGAGATGATGGCTGCTGGTGTTGTCGTTGCTATATTAGAAGCTCTCGTTGCGTTAAATGTGATGGGCTATGGCTCGTATGCAGATGTCAGCGACCTTCTCACTCGTCATCCCATTTGGAGCTATGTTTACACATTTTACCTTGCCGCTGTCTGGGTCTACTTCTTCGTCTTTTTCTGGACAAGAGCAGGCCAGACATTAGGGATGCGTGCTTGGCGACTTTTGATAATTAACGAACAAGATGGAAATTCAATCAGCGCCACGCAAGCTTTAATACGTTTGTTCACCTCAGGCTTTGGCTTGGCAAACCTCACCGTACCCTTTGATCAACAAAAAAGAGGGTTCCAAGATATTTGGGCCAAAACTAAAGTAGTGGTACTTCCTAAAGTTAATTGAGCCGGAATAACAAAAAGGAAGGTTTGCCCTTCCTTTTTGTTGATAGTTCTTACCTGTCATTTTTAGAGTTTTCGTCTTAACAACATTACGGCAACGCTGAGAAACACCAAACTGGGTGCGACGGCACCAAACACTGGTGGGATACCATAAACAAGACTCAGTGGGCCGAAAAACTCACTGGAAATATAAAATGTAAAGCCTGCAATCACGCCTGACAAAATCCTTGCGCCCATAGTAACGCTGCGCAATGGCCCAAAAATAAACGATAGTGCCATTAGCATCATCACAGCAATAGAAAAAGGTTGAGTAATTTTACGCCACAACGCCAGATCGTACCGTGAAGCATCTTGCTCCGACGTTTTTAAATAGCTGACATAATCATACAAGCCACTCAGTGACAACTCTTCAGGCTTGACCGTGACCACTGCTAGTTTGTCTGGAGCTAATGAAGTCGTCCAACGATATTCGGGTAATGTTTGCTTTGTTATCAATACATCATCGCGCATGTCGGTGATTTGAACATTTTTCATTACCCATTGATTGTCTTTATCGTAATCCACCTCTTCGGCAAAAAGGATGTTTTGCAAACTCTTATTGTTATCAAAGCGCCACATATTTAAGCCATAGAGTTTGTTGTCATCAATTTTACCAATAAAGATAAAATCATTCACATCGCGAGCCCACACACCGCTACGCACTGAAACAATACTACCGCCAGAGAGAGAAAAAGCGCGCAGATCTCGCGCCATCTTCTGCGCTTGGGGTGCTCCCCATTGGCCAAGCAAGGTGACAATGATCATTAATGGCACTGCGGTTTTTAATACCGACATACCGATATTAAGCTTAGAAAACCCCGCAGCTTGCATGACAACGAGCTCAGAACTTGATGCCAACATACCTAACCCAATCAACGCACCGAGTAAGGCGGCCATAGGAAAAAACATCTCGATATCACGAGGAATGCTCAACACCACAAACAGTAAAGCTTGCAGTAAATCGTAGCTTCCTTCCCCGACTTTTCTCAATTGCTCAACATATTTGATAATGCCGGACAAACCAACAAAGGTCGCCAGCACTAGCGAGGTTGTCGCAACAATAGTACGGCCGACGTATAAATCTAAAATCTTAAACACGCGTTATGCTGCCTTCTTTAGTCTTAGTTTATCTTTGAAGCGCCGCACTGGCACACTGTCCATGATATTCACTGAAATCGCCGCCAAAAGTAACGCAGCATTGATTGGCCACATACCGATCACCGTAGCAAGTGAGCCATCTTCAATGGCGGACTTGGTTGCGCTGATGGCCATAAAATAGGCCAAATAAATTAAGATTGCAGGTCCCATTTTCGCAAAGCGTCCTTGCCGAGGGTTAACCGCCGACAAAGGGACCACCAGCATGGTGAGTAACGGAATACAAATCACCAGAGAAATTCGCCATTGCAACTCAGCTTTCGCTCTTCGATCCGGGTTGGAAAGCAGATTGGATGTCGGTAACGCCTCCCAATCGCGTCCTTTGGGTTTAACTTCACGCTGCCCAATTAAACCTTCGTATTCGTCAAATTTTGTGATCATATAATCAACGCGTGTTGGCACGCCTTCATAGCGAATCCCGTCATACATGGTGATCATCTGACGGCCATCACTGAGCTCTTTAACATCACCAGAATTAGAGAACATCACACTTGGGAGTATCGAATCCTTTGGTGCAAGCTGCGCAACAAACACATTATGCAGTTTTTTGTTTTCAATATTTTCGATGAAAACCACCGAGGAACCATCTGGTGTGCGTTGAAATTGTCCTTTCTGTAGCAAATCAACACTATTTTCTGCTGCGAGCTGCTCCATTAATTGTGCTTCTTTATCTTGGCTCCAAGGTGCCAACCAGAATGCGTTAAATGCTGCAGCACCTGAAGTGATCAAAGCCAAATAGAGTGCAGCACGGATCAAAAATTTATTGCCGATGCCAGTGGCATTCATCACCGTAATTTCGCTTTCTGCGTACAAACGCCCAAAAGTCAGTAAGATGCCGATATACAAACTCAAAGGCAGCATTAATAACCCCATTGCGGGCATATTTAAACTTACAATAGATAAGATCATTCGTGCTGGAATGTCACCATCGGAAGCTTCAGCCAAAACGCGAATAAATCGTTGGCTAAGAAACACGAGAAACAGTACGAAAAAGATCGCAAATTGGCTCTTGAGTGTCTCGCGGATCAAATATCTAACAATAATCACGCTGAAATTACCTATACAAAACTTGTTTTTTTGATTGAATCACTATAATTTCCCGTTGAACCTTTTATTTTTAAAATTTTCACTAACTGTTGGGCGTTCAATTAAAAGTAGATCCAAACTCGGATTCAACCACTAAGAGCGCATTATCTAACATTTAGTTCTATTTGTCTTCAGGATGTAGGAGTACGCATGGAGTTCAGTGTAAAAAGTGGCAGTCCAGAGAAACAACGTAGCGCATGTATCGTTGTTGGAGTGTTCGAACCACGCCGCCTTTCTCCAGTAGCAGAGCAGCTTGATAAAATCAGCGACGGCTATATTAGTTCACTACTTCGCCGTGGTGATCTCGAGGGTAAACCCGGCCAGATGCTACTGCTGCATCAAGTCCCTGGTGTTCTGTCTGAACGCGTTTTACTGGTAGGTTGTGGTAAAGAGCGCGAATTAGGCGAACGTCAGTACAAAGAAATCATTCAAAAAACCATCAGCACACTGAACGAAACGGGTTCAATGGAAGCCGTATGTTTTCTGACTGAACTACACGTTAAAGGCCGCGATACTTATTGGAAAGTACGCCAAGCGGTTGAAGCAACGAAAGATGGTCTATACACCTTTGATCAATTCAAGAGCGTGAAACCGGAGACTCGCCGCCCACTGCGCAAACTTGTCTTTAACGTACCGACTCGCCGTGAGCTTAACTTAGGTGAGCGCGCGATTACACACGGCCTTGCGATTGCATCCGGTGTGAAAGCGTCGAAAGATCTTGGCAATATGCCACCCAACATTGCCAACCCAGCTTATCTTGCATCTCAAGCGCGCCGCTTAGCGGACGACTACGAGAGCGTCACCACCAAAATCATTGGTGAAGAAGAGATGGAAAAGTTGGGCATGACCTCTTATCTCGCCGTCGGTCGTGGCTCAAAAAATGAGTCGATGATGTCGGTCATTGAGTACAAAGGCAACCCAGATCCAGATGCAAAACCAATTGTGTTGGTGGGTAAAGGCCTAACGTTTGATTCCGGCGGTATTTCATTAAAACCAGGCGAAGGCATGGATGAAATGAAGTATGACATGTGCGGTGCGGCGTCAGTCTTTGGCGCAATGAAAGCATTGGCTAAATTGAAATTGCCATTAAATGTCGTGGGTATCTTAGCCGGTTGTGAAAACATGCCAGGCAGCAATGCCTATCGCCCTGGTGACATTCTCACGACTATGTCTGGCCAAACGGTTGAAGTACTCAATACCGATGCCGAAGGTCGCTTAGTTCTATGTGATGCACTCACTTACGTTGAGCGTTTTGAACCCGATTGCGTGGTAGATGTGGCAACACTAACTGGCGCTTGTGTGATTGCATTAGGTCACCACATCAGTGGCGTGGTTTCAAACCACAACCCATTAGCGCATGAATTGGTTAATGCTTCAGAACAAGCAAGCGATCGCGCATGGCGTCTACCAATGGCCGACGAGTACCATGAGCAGCTAAAGAGTCCATTTGCTGATATGGCAAACATCGGTGGTCGCCCTGGTGGTACGATTACCGCTGGCTGCTTCTTATCTAAATTTGCTAAGAAATATAACTGGGCGCATTTGGATATTGCTGGCACGGCATGGAAGTCAGGAGCAGCAAAAGGATCAACAGGTCGTCCCGTCTCATTGCTCGTCCAGTTCTTATTGAACCGCAGCGGCCAAGAGTCTGAGGAATAACCTCAAAATGTGAAAAGGGCCGCAAGGCCCTTTTTTGTTGATGAGCGATTAGATAGTAGGTGACAACATGCAGCGAGCCACCTTTTACATTGTGAACGAAGAAAGCCCTCAAGCAACGCAGGCAGGCTTTGAGCAATATATCCTATTTCTGGCTCATCACTTCGCCAAACAAGGGGCAAAAATTTATCTGCATTGTGATGATAAAACTCACGCTGAACAGTTTGCCGAACATTTATGGCAAGTGCCTGCAGAACAGTTTGTCGCGCACAATCTGGTGGGTGAAGGCCCGAAATACTCTACTCATATCGAGATTGGCTACCCCAACGTCAAACCCAATTGGAATCGTCAACTGGTAATAAATGTGGCGGATAATCATACAACCTTTGCGAACGCCTTTGCTGAGGTGGTAGACTTCGTCCCCTGCGAAGAAAAAGCAAAGCAACGAGCACGCGAAAGGTATAAAATCTACCGTCAAGCTGGCTACCAATTGCAAACAATCGAGATCCAACATCCATAGGTCAAACCTTATAGTTAAGGCGATCTTTAACAAGATCCTTCACTTATGAAGTTTGACTAAGATTAACCATTCACAGTATCCATTTAAGAGCACTATGGAAAAGACATATAACCCAACAGCAATCGAACAAGCTCTGTATCAGACTTGGGAAGAGAACGGCTACTTTAAGCCTCACGGTGATACATCAAAAGAAGCGTACAGCATCATGATCCCACCGCCGAACGTCACTGGTAGCCTTCATATGGGTCACGCATTCCAAGACACCATTATGGATACTTTGATCCGCTGCGAACGCATGAAAGGCAAAAATACCTTATGGCAAGTGGGTACAGACCACGCTGGTATTGCTACCCAAATGGTGGTTGAACGTAAAATTGCCGCAGAAGAAGGCAAAACCAAACACGATTACGGTCGTGATGCCTTCATCGACAAAATTTGGGAATGGAAAGGCGAATCAGGTGGCACCATCACTAAACAGCTTCGCCGCCTTGGCGCATCGGTAGACTGGGATCGTGAACGCTTCACTATGGATGCAGGCCTATCCAATGCCGTTCAAGAAGTGTTTGTTCGCCTTTACCAAGAAGATTTACTCTACCGTGGTAAACGTCTTGTGAACTGGGATCCAAAACTGCACACTGCAATTTCTGATCTAGAAGTAGAAAACAAAGACGTCAAAGGTCACATGTGGCACTTCCGTTATCCACTGGCTGACGGCGTAAAAACAGCAGATGGTAAAGACTACATCGTTGTTGCGACCACTCGTCCTGAAACCATGCTGGGTGACACTGGCGTAGCGGTTAACCCTGAAGATCCACGCTACCAAGCTCTGATCGGCAAAGAGATCATGCTGCCAATCGTCAATCGTCGCATTTCTATCGTGGGCGATGAGCACGCAGACATGGAAAAAGGCACAGGCTGTGTGAAGATCACCCCTGCTCACGATTTCAATGACTATGAAGTCGGTAAGCGCCACCAACTGCCGATGATCAACATTTTCACCTTTGATGCCAACATTCGTGACGCCGCCGAAGTGTTCAACACCAATGGTGAACCAAGTGACGCTTACAGCAGCGATCTTCCTGCTAAATACCAAGGCATGGAGCGCTTTGCGGCACGTAAAGCCATCGTAGCTGAATTTGAAGCTCTCGGCCTGCTTGAAGAAATCAAAGATCACGACCTCACCATTCCTTACGGTGACCGTGGTGGTGTGGTTATCGAACCGATGCTGACCGACCAATGGTACGTACGCACAGCGCCACTAGCGGAAGTCGCAACCAAAGCCGTTGAAGATGGCGAGATTCAATTTGTGCCTAAGCAGTACGAAAACATGTACTTCTCATGGATGCGTGACGTGCAAGATTGGTGTATCTCACGCCAACTTTGGTGGGGTCATCGTATTCCTGCTTGGTATGACAACGACGGCAACGTTTATGTCGGCCGTAACGAAGAAGAAGTGCGCGAACAAAACAACCTAGCACCAGTGGTGGTACTGCGCCAAGATGATGATGTATTGGACACTTGGTTCTCCTCTGCTCTTTGGACTTTTGGTACACAAGGCTGGCCAGAAAATACTGAGGCACTAAAAACATTCCACCCGTCTGACGTTCTTGTTACTGGTTTTGACATCATCTTCTTCTGGGTTGCACGCATGATCATGATGACCATGCACTTCTGTAAAGATGAGAATGGTAAACCACAAGTGCCATTTAAAACTGTTTATGTCACAGGCCTTATCCGTGATGAAAACGGCGACAAAATGTCAAAATCTAAAGGCAACGTGCTTGATCCTATCGACATGATCGATGGTATTGATCTTGAATCTCTGGTTGAAAAACGTTGTGGCAACATGATGCAGCCACAGCTTGCAGCCAAGATCGAGAAAAATACACGTAAAACCTTTGAAAATGGTATCGAACCTTATGGAACCGACGCACTGCGTTTCACGCTAGCAGCGATGGCTTCAACCGGTCGTGATATCAACTGGGACATGAAACGCCTAGAAGGTTACCGCAACTTCTGTAACAAACTCTGGAACGCGAGCCGTTACGTGTTGATGAATACCGAAGATCTCGATTGTGGCTTTAACGCAGGTAGCGAGCTTGAGTATTCGTTAGCCGATAAATGGATCGAGTCTCAATTTGAATTGACGGCTAAAGAGTTCAACAACCATATCAACAACTTCCGTTTAGATATGGCGGCAAATACCCTTTACGAATTCATCTGGAACCAATTCTGCGACTGGTACTTAGAGCTGACTAAACCCGTATTGTGGAAAGGCAGTGAAGCGCAGCAACGTGCAACGCGCCGTACATTAATTACGGTATTAGAGAAAACATTACGCCTCGCGCACCCAGTGATCCCGTATATCACTGAAACTATTTGGCAAAGCATTAAGCCATTAGTGGACGGCGTTGAAGGTGACACCATCATGCTGCAAGCGCTGCCTCAGTACGATGAAACGAACTTCAACCAAGCAGCGCTGGATGATATCGAATGGGTGAAAGCCTTTATTACTAGCATTCGCAACCTGCGTGCCGAGTACGATATCAACCCAGGTAAACCTCTTAACGTGATGCTAAAAGCCGCCAACAAGCAAGAAGTAGCACGTTTAGAAGCGAACAAAGCGGTGCTGTTGTCACTGGCTAAACTGGAGGCTCTACGCGTTCTTGAAGAGGGTGAAGAGACTCCTGCTTGTGCAACGGCGCTGGTTGGTCAATCTGAGCTGATGATCCCAATGGCTGGTTTGATTGATAAAGATGCGGAGCTAGAGCGCTTAGCAAAAGAGATTGCTAAAACTCAAGGCGAAATCAAACGCATTGAAGGCAAACTCAATAACCAAGGGTTCGTCGCTAAAGCACCCGAAGCCGTTGTCGCTATCGAGCGTCAAAAGCTGAATGGCTATCAAGATACCTTGGTTAAACTGGAAGAACAGAAAGCGACCATAGCCGCGCTATAATCGCGATTGCGTTACCATTAAAAAGGTCGGTGTGAAAATACCGACCTTTTTTATTTATTCACGCCATCAGCAGACGCGATTTTTGTGCTCTCCACGCTCAAACGCGGCAATGTTATCCATCAAAATCGTTGCCAATTGTGAAATAGCTGAGTCACTACCCCATGCCACGTGTGGTGTGAGCAACAAATTTGGCAAATCCATATTGGCTAGTAAGGGATTTGTTTTGTCCGCTGGTTCTCGACTGAATACATCCACTCCAGCGCCAGCAATTTGCCCAGATTTCAATGCTGTCACAAGTGCTTGCTCATCAACCAAACCACCACGGCCTGCGTTAATCAACAATGCATTAGGCTTCATTATCTTTAATTCGTTCTCACCTATCAGGTTTCGGGTTTGCTCGCTCAATGGGCAATGTAAACTCACAACATCCGCCTCCGCTAACATTTGTTCAAAGGGCATAAAACCTTGTCGGCATAACTTGGCCCCCTTTCGTTCAGAAAATATCACCTGCATGCCTATCGCTCGTGCCAACGTTGCAGTTGCCTGTCCGAGCGCGCCACTCCCCACAATACCAAGCGTTGAACCTGCAACATCCCCTATCGGATGAGTAAAAAAGCAAAATTGTTGATTGCGCTGCCACTCGCCATTGGCAATATCTTGATGATAAGCAAACAAGTTACGCCTTAAGGCATAAATCATCCCAACGACATGTTCCGGAACAGAACGGGTGGCGTAGCCTTGAACATTCACCAGTGCGATGCCTGCTTCACGACAGTAATCGATATCGACATTATTGACGCCTGTGGCCGACACAGCAATCAAGCGCAATTTCGGACATTGTGAGAGTAGCGCCCTATCCAGCACCACTTTATTGGTGATTACGATATCGGCTTGAGATAGGCGATCGAGCGCTTGTTCGGCAGAAGTAAAGTCAAACTCAAGCCAATGATGAACAAAAGGTAAGCTTGGCAATCGAATATAAGCAGGGATTGTGGCCCTATCGAGAAAGACAACCGTGGGTAGTGACATATTAGCTCCTTGTCGCCACCCACATCACACTAAGGTCGGGGCAACGTTTTGTAATCTGGTAATTTTCGCTCAGGATCAAAGTGTTGCAAAATTTGCTCTTGTGCTTCGGGATAAAAATCACAGCCGACAAAAATATTGCGCAGCCAATGACTCTTTGGATGATAAAAACTGAGCTCTGCGGCATGCAATGCTAAGCGATCGGAAAAATCTTGCGCTTCTTGCGGGGCATAAAACTCATCACCCACAATCGGATAACCCAAAGCTTGCATGTGAACACGTAATTGGTGCGAACGGCCAGTTACAGGAAGAAGACGTACAATTGTCGTTTTTTCTTCTCTTTTCGCTACTTGATATAAAGTTTTTGATGGTTTTCCATCTTCAAAGCAGACTTTCTGTTTAGGCCGATTTGGCCAATCGCAAATCAGAGGTAACTCAACCACCCCCTCGTCAAGCTCCATTACGCCCCACACGCGAGCGTAATAAATTTTATGCGTTAAACGGTATTGAAACTGCTTTTTCAATGCCCCTTCCGCGTATTTATTTTTTGCCAGCACCATCAAGCCAGAAGTCGACATATCCAAACGATGCACAACTTGGATCTCTGGATATTGCTCAGCCAAACGACTCCACATACTGTCGTGATGCTCAGGCAAGCGTCCTGGAACCGACAGCAGACCTGAAGGTTTATTCACCGCGAGAATCTGATCATCTTCATAGACAATATCAATCCAAGGATCTGTGGGCGGCGTGTATTCAAGCATAGCCATCGAAGGTTTCTCCTAAAAAAATCGGCGCATTATAACAACCTCTCCGCCAAGCCAATAGAGAAGAGTCATCTTAGTTTCGTTAAATCACGAAATCGTCAGTAAGTTAGCCTTGCTTAGAAATATCACTTGAAATGTAACTTAAAATTGACAGATTGACTGGGTGTGATATTGATTGATGAGCTTGACATTAAAGTCAGCTTCAAAAGCAAGAATTATAAATAACACAACATCAAGTCTAAGGAACAAGAATGGAACACAGCGTCCCTTATCAATCGGCCAAACGTTTAACCCTGCCACAACTGCTTCGTTCACTCGGGCCGGGCATTATGATGGCAGCAGCAGCCGTCGGCGGCTCTCATCTCGTCGCATCAACTCAAGCAGGTGCAATTTATGGCTGGCAACTCGCAGGCCTCATTTTGCTAGTCAACTTATTAAAATACCCCTTTTTTAAGGCTGGCATTCAATACACCATGGGGACAGGCAAAAGTTTAGTACAAGGCTATGCTCATCTCGGGCGCGCTTACTTATGGGTTTTTGCCCTCTTAAGCGTGGTATCGGCCATTATAAACACCGCCGCGTTACTGCTGTTTAGCGCCAGTTTACTGGCCTATTTTGTCCCTTTTGAGCTGGGCAATATTGTTCTTTCCGTGATTGTGCTGACCACTTGTTTGCTGATCCTTTTTGCAGGCCACTTTCGCGCGCTCGACTCACTTTCTAAAATGATTATGGCAGTACTGACAATCGCCACCTTACTCGCCGTGGTGATTGCCGTCGCAACCCCAGCGCAGATAGTGGTAGAAACCATTTCGCCTTCACCTTGGACACTCGCCGCGATCGGTTTTTTGGTGGTGACTATGGGCTGGATGCCCGCACCCATTGAGATTTCGAGCATCACTTCGGTGTGGCTCAAACGTCAATGCCAAGAGCAGCAAGTGACGCCGCAATCCGCACTATTTGATTTCAATGTGGGCTATATCGGTACTGCAATCTTGGCGATTGTATTTTTGGCGCTTGGTGCCTTAGTACTACACGGAACAGGCGTTGAGCTCTCGAAATCTGGCGTCGGCTTTTCGCATCAATTGGTCGGATTGTACGCTTCAACCATAGGTGAGTGGTCACGTTATTTGATTGCAGTTATCGCCTTTTTCTGTATTTTTGGCAGCACCATCACCGTCATTGATGGCTATTCACGAGTGATTGCAGAATCACAACGTCTTTTGCAAAACAAAGAGGACCAAAGCCCACGTTGCTACCAAGCTTGGGTTATCGTGGTATCGGCTTTAGCGCTGGCCATCATTGCCTTTTGGGCTTCAGCACTGATGCCAATGCTGAATTTTGCGATGATCATGGCATTTATGACCACGCCAATTTTTGCGCTGCTCAACTATATTCTGGTGACTAAAACACCTTTACCGGCTGAACTCGCAGTAGGGAAAAAACTCAAAGCATTGTCTATCGTAGGGCTTGTTTATCTGTTTGGCTTTTTAGCGCTATTTATTTGGTGGAAGTGGATTATGTAACAGCAGACAAAACAAAGGCCTTATCGAAAAGGCCTTTGTTATTTTTAATGTAACGCCACAAGGGCCAAGTAAAGGGATCAGTTATGCGTCACAACGATTAAACGCAACGAATCCAGTTGGAATTGCGCTTTACCGATGTAACCACTTAACTCGTTAATCTGCTCTTCAATCGCGCTGATCTCTTCATCACGAATGTTCGGGTTGACTGCTTTAAGCGCCAATAAGCGCTCCAGTTCACCGTTTAAGCTCGACTGCATCTCTTTTTGCGCTTGTTCACGAATCGCTTCAACACGGATCACAACTTGGCTTTCACTGGCAGCAATTAAGCTATGCACATCATTTTGTACTGACGTAACGAGCTTGCTGGCCAAATGACGATTCACTGGGCTTAATTGGCGGTTGAAGCTTTCAAACTCAACTTGAGCAGAGAGATCATTACCACGCGCATCCATCATCAAACGGATTGGTGTTTGAGGAAGGAAGCGGCTGATACCACTGCGTTTTGGCGCTTGTGCATCCACCACATAGATCAACTCAAGCAGCAAAGTCCCAACAGGCAGTGCTTTATTTTTCAGCAGAGAAACCGCCGATGTTCCCACGCCTTCGCTCATCAGTAGGTCGATCCCGCCTTGAATCATCGGGTGTTCCCAACTGATGAAATTCATATCTTCACGCGATAATGCCGTATCACGATCAAAAGTGATGGTCGCTCCTTCATACGGCAAACCGGGGTAGCTTGGCACCATCATGTGCTCTGATGGTGTGACCACCAGCGCGTTTTCACCCCGATCATCTTGGTTTAAACCGATCGCATCAAATAAGCTCAAAGCGAAAGTAACCAAGTTAGTATCGCCATCCGTTGATGCTATACTTTCGACGATTTTCAATGCTTTTTCACCACCGTTTGAGTGTATTTCAAGCAGTCGGTCACGCCCTTGTTCAAGCTGAGCCTTCAACGTTTTGTTGAGCGTTGCCGACTGTTCAATGATCTCATCCAGCGTATCGATATTTCCCGAAGCCAGCATGTCAATCAGATCATCGGCATATTTATCATACACAGCGCGGCCTGTTGGGCAGGTTTCAGCAAATGCATTCAAGCCTTCATCAAACCAACGCGCCAAAATCGCTTGCGATGTGCCTTTAAGGTACGGCACATGGATATCGATATCACGGTGTTGACCAATACGATCCAAACGGCCAATGCGTTGCTCTAAAAGATCTGGGTTAAACGGCAGATCAAACATCACCAACTGGTTAGCAAATTGGAAGTTACGCCCTTCAGAGCCGATTTCACTACAGATAAGCACTTGCGCGCCACCCTCTTCTTGTGCGAAATAAGCGGCGGCTTTATCACGTTCTAAAATCGACATACCTTCATGAAAAACGGTGGCGCGAATGCCTTCACGCTCACGCAGTGCTTGCTCCAGTTGTAACGCGGTGCTAGCGCGAGAAGCGATCACTAAAATCTTTTCGCTGCGTTTCTCTTTCACTTTTTCAAGCAGCCAATTCACGCGAGAATCAAACTGCCACCAGCTTGCATCATCGCCTTCAAACTCTTGGAAAATCTCTTCGGGATAGAGCATTTTCATCGCGCGAGCCTGAGCACTGAGCTTACCGCCGATCATGCCAGCCACTCGCATCGAGGTCGTGTATTGCGCGGGGATTTCCATCGGCATCAAGTGCACATTACGCACAGGGAATCCTTTAATCGCAGCGCGGGTGTTTCTAAACAGCACGCGGCCTGTACCATGGCGATCCATCAGATTATCAATCAGCTCTTGGCGAGCAGAGGCTTTGCTCTCTTCATCGGCATCGCTTTCAATAATGCGAAACAGCGGCTCAACATCTTGCTCTGAAAGTAGCTCAGTGATTTGGTTTTTGGCTTCGTTTTGCAACTTCTCACCCGAAAACAGGGCACTGACTGAATCGGCTACGGGCGCATATTGCTCTTCTTCTTCAACGAACGCCTCGTAATCGTAAAAACGATCGGGATCGAGCAAACGCAAACGCGCAAAGTGGCTTTCACGGCCCAATTGCTCCGGCGTTGCCGTTAGCAGCAGTACCGCTGGGGTATTTTGCGCCAATCCTTCAACCACTTGGTATTCGCGGCTTGGTTTATCTTGGCTCCATTCTAGATGGTGCGCTTCATCCACCACCAATAGATCCCACTCCGCCTCAAGTGCTTGTTCAAAACGTTGACGACTTTTACGCAGAAAATCGAGCGAACAAAGCACATATTGCTGAGTATCAAAAGGGTTGTGTGCTTCAGCAAACGCTTCAACACAGCGCTCCTCATCAAAAATGGAGAAATGAAGATTAAAGCGGCGCATCATCTCCACCAGCCATTGGTGCTGCAAGGTTTCCGGCACCACAATCAAAATACGTTCCGCACGGCCAGAAAGCACTTGTTGATGAATGATCATCCCCGCTTCAATGGTTTTACCTAACCCCACTTCATCGGCTAATAACACGCGGGGCGCATGGCGACGGCCAACCTCATGTGCGATATAAAGCTGATGAGGAATCAGGCCCGCGCGCATGCCACATAAACCACGCATTGGGCTTTTGTGTTGTTGATATTGGTTAGTGAGGGCGCGATAACGCAACACAAAATTATCCATGCGATCAATTTGACCTGCGAACAATTTATCTTGCGGTTTGTTGAAACGGATTTGGTGACTTAAGAAAATTTCACGTAGCGCCACGCCGCTTTCATCGTTGTCTTCGCGCGTACCGAGATAAGTGAGTAGTCCTTGTTCTTCAACAACTTGCTCAACGCGTAGCGACCAGCCTTCTTGGCTTTCAACCACATCGCCGCTATTGAACGTCACTCGTGTTACCGGGGCGTCACTGCGTGCATAAACGCGGTTTTCTTCTGATGCAGCAAACATCAAGGTCACAGTACGCGCATCAAGCGCTACCACAGTACCTAAACCAAGATCACTTTCTGTATCGCTTATCCAGCGTTGCCCCAAAGCAAAACTCATGAATCGACTACCTTATTTATTTGGAATGGATTGTATCGATCTGCTACCACGTGAAGGCAACTCCTAATTATGATTGTTGTTGGAGTGTGGTGCAGAAAAAGGTCGCTAATCTTACTTGATGGCGTGATACAGGTCACGTGTAAAGCGAAGGATAACCAAGATTTTTTTCTTCAACTTTTGGTTGACATCAAACTGTAAGAAATCGGTGGCATTTGTAGTAAACAAGGTTGCTATACTTGTTGTAACGATGCTTGCTTTGCCAGTCAAAAGGATGACTCTGGCACGAAGCATGCAGACCAAACAAACAATGAGTATCAACACAGGCTTGCAGTAAGTCATCGAGCAATCGAGTCACTACCGGCATCCATTGATCGATAACCTCTACTTGCTAGCACCTTTTGTTAAGCACGCTGCACAGCAGCAAGGAGACGCTTATGGGCGATACCGATCGGAAACTGTTTGTACTTGATACCAACATCCTGCTTCATGAACCTTTAGCCATTTACTCCTTCCAAGAGCATGATGTGGTCATTCCGATGACCGTTCTTGAAGAACTTGACCGGATCAAAGACAGCAAACGCGATGTTGCACGAGATGCGCGGGTCGCTATTCGTGCTTTAGAGCACTTATTCCACGATGCCACCCCAGACGAAATTACCGAAGGTATTCCATTTTCTAAAGAGGCCAGCAAGACGGGAACTATCTCGATCCTTGCCGACTTTGAGTTGCAAGAAACCGTCAAAGCCTTTGCTGACAAAGCTGGCGACAACCGTATCCTCAACGCTGTACTTTACCTGCAAGCGAAACGAGCGCCACGTTCTGTGGTTCTCATCACCAAAGACATCAACATGCGATTGCGCGCTAAAGGTGCAGGCGTGCGCTATGTTGAAGATTACCGCACTGACCAATTGATTGATGATGTGCAGTACCTGACCAAAGGCTTCCAAGTTCGTGAAGGAAATTTTTGGAACAACGTCGATGAAGTTGAGAGTAGAACCGTCGGCGGAAAAGCCTTCCATACGTTAGATAAAGCGCCGTTTGATCCGACCTTTATTAATCAATATGTCATTGATGAAGAGAGCGATTTTGCGGCGCGCGTGCATGAAATCAACGCAGAAAAAATTACGCTGCTTGATATTGGCCGCGAGAGAATGATGCACCGCAAAGCGTGGGACATCACTCCGAAAAATATCTACCAAGCGATGGCTCTTGATGCCTTGCTTGATCCAAGCATTGATTTGGTGATTTTAACCGGAGCCGCTGGTAGCGGGAAAACGCTGCTCGCTATGGCCGCCGCTCTTGAACAAACCATTGAGAAGAAGATGTTCGATAAGATTATCGTCACCCGTAACACGCCAGATATCGGAGAATCGATCGGCTTCTTACCCGGAACAGAGGAAGAGAAAATGATGCCGTGGCTGGCGGCGGTTACGGATACATTGGAAGCCTTGCACAAAAACGATCACTGCACCGAAGGTTCACTCAAATACATCTGCGATAAAGCCAATATCCAGTTTAAATCGATCAACTTTATGCGTGGGCGCTCAATCCAAAATGCCTTTGTGCTACTCGATGAGTGTCAAAATTTAACCGCTTCTCAAATCAAAACTATCATCACGCGCTGTGGTGAGGGCACTAAAATTGTCTGTTCTGGTAACTTAGCGCAGATTGATTCCCACTACTTAACCCCGGTGACCTCGGGTTTGACCTACATGGTTGAGCGCTTTAAAAACTTTGAAGGCAGCGCCAACATTCACTTAAACGGCGTTGTTCGCAGCCGCTTGGCCGAATTCGCTGAAGAGAATTTATAGTCACATTAGACGAGATATTATTAATATCTCGTCTTTATTTTAAAATAATTATTCACAAATTTAGCATTTATATGTTTTACTAAGGCCATTCATCATTCACCGTTTAGGACTGGGATATGGCTTTCAATTTACGCAACCGCAACTTTCTCAAACTGCTCGATTTCACGCCGAAAGAGATCCAATTTCTGCTCGATCTCTCTGCTGATCTCAAAAAAGCGAAATACGCCGGATCAGAACAGAAAAGATTAGCGGGTAAAAATATTGCGCTGATTTTTGAGAAAGCCTCAACACGGACGCGATGTGCATTTGAAGTGGCCGCGTTTGATCAAGGCGCTCAAGTCTCTTACATCGGGCCATCAGGGTCGCAAATTGGTCATAAAGAGTCGATGAAAGACACCGCGCGCGTACTCGGAAGAATGTACGATGGCATCCAATATCGCGGTTTTGGACAAGAAATTGTCGAAGAGCTTGGCGCACATGCTGGCGTTCCTGTATGGAACGGGCTCACCAACGAGTTCCACCCAACACAGATTTTAGCTGACTTTTTAACCATGATTGAGCATGGCCGTGGTAAGCAGTTGCACCAAGTGTCACTGGCTTATCTAGGCGATGCACGCAATAACATGGGCAATTCACTGATGGTGGGCGCAGCAAAAATGGGCATGGATATTCGCCTCGTCGCACCCAAACAGTTTTGGCCAGAAGCATCACTCGTCATCACTTGCCAAGAAATTGCCAAACAGACGGGAGCCAAAATCACGCTCACTGAAAATATACAAGAAGGCGTGCAAGGATGCGATTTTCTCTATACCGACGTTTGGGTTTCCATGGGCGAATCAGCCGATGCATGGGATGAACGCGTGGCCTTAATGACACCTTACCAAATCAATATGAATGTGATTAAGCAAACTGGTAATCCACAGGTAAAATTTATGCACTGCTTGCCTGCGTTTCATAACGACGAAACCACTGTAGGTAAAGAGGTGGCGGAAAAATATGGTATGAAAGGTTTGGAAGTCACCGAAGAGGTGTTTGAGTCTGAATATTCGATTGTGTTTGATGAAGCTGAAAACCGCATGCACACCATCAAAGCTGTGATGGTCGCGACTCTCGGCGCTTAAAAAAACAAGGCAACAATGGATCGAAGCCCGATGAGCTTACATGAGTAAGTGATTCGGGTGAGTGAAAGCAGCTAACGCCGCGACAGTGCCAAAGCGACTTTTAATCCTCAAAATCATTGGTGCTGTCGCAAGGCGGCAAGAGAACGAAGCCCGATGAACTTACATGAGTAAGTGATTCGGGTGAGTGAAAGCAGCTAACGCAGCGACAGTGCCAATGATGAAGAGGATTGTTAGGTAATCGCTTGCGCTCACACAACGAAAGCGTATAATTCCCAGCAATTTGTCTGAGGGGTAGCTATGAAAACGGACGTTGTTATTCACATCTACAACGCAATTCGATTCAATGTAGGTCAGCGTGCTGACTTACTGGGCGCGTTATTTTTCCCCTCTCTTGATTTTTAAAGCCTCCCTATTGGGGGGCTTTTTTATGGCTACTAGAAAATTATAGGGAAGACGACCATGGTGAATTCGCTTTATCAAAAGCACATTATTTCGATTCCGGAGCTCTCTCGTGACGAGCTGGAATTGATTGTGAAAACCGCAGGCCAACTCAAAGCGGAACCAAAACCAGAGCTGATTAAGCACAAAGTGGTAGCAAGCTGCTTTTTTGAGCCGTCGACTCGTACTCGTTTGTCTTTTGAAACCGCTATTCAACGCATCGGCGGCAACGTGATTGGCTTTGATAATGGTGGCAACACGTCACTGGCGAAAAAAGGCGAAACACTGGCCGATTCAGTACAAGTGATCTCCTCTTATGTGGATGCGTTTGTGATGCGCCACCCCCAAGAAGGCGCAGCACGTTTAGCCTCTGAATTTTCAAACGGCGTTCCTGTGATTAACGCTGGCGACGGTGCCAACCAGCACCCAACCCAAACACTGCTTGATTTGTTCACCATTGCCGAAACACAAGGCCGCTTAGATAGCATTAATATCGCCTTTGTTGGCGACTTGAAATATGGCCGTACCGTCCATTCTTTAACCCAAGCTTTGGCTAAATTTAACCACATTCGCTTTTTCTTTGTTGCGCCGGATGCGCTAGCAATGCCTGACTATATTTGCGAAGAGTTAGATGATGCAGGCATTGAGTACAGCCTGCACACCGATATGGAAAGCGTTATTCCACAGTTAGATATTCTGTATATGACGCGCGTCCAAAAAGAGCGCTTTGATGAATCAGAGTACGCGCACATTAAATCGGCGTACATTTTGACAGCCGCCATGCTTGAAGGTGCGCGCGATAACTTAAAAGTGCTGCATCCGCTTCCGCGCGTGGATGAAATCACCGTCGATGTGGACAAAACGAAGCACGCTTACTTCTTCCAACAAGCAGAAAACGGGGTCTACGCCCGTGAAGCTTTGTTGGCGCTTGTGTTAAACGAAACCCTGTAATAAAGGAGCCCCAACCATGACTAAAGAGACTCAATTACAGGTTGAAGCCATTAAAAACGGCACGGTTATCGACCACATTCCTGCGCAAATCGGTATTAAAGTATTAAAGTTATTCGATATGCACAATTCTCATCAACGTGTCACGATTGGCTTAAATTTACCCTCTTCCGCGCTGGGCGCAAAAGATCTGCTGAAGATTGAAAATGTGTTCATTAATGAAGCCCAAGCCAATAAATTAGCACTTTATGCACCGCATGCGACTGTCAACCAAATCGAAAACTACCAAGTGGTGAAAAAGCTAGCGTTGACACTGCCTGAGCAGATCAATGATGTTTTTGCCTGCCCAAACAGCAACTGTATTTCCCACAATGAACCGGTCGAAAGCAGCTTTAAGGTTTTCGAAAAGAAAAACGATATTCGTTTGAAATGTAAGTATTGTGAGAAAGTTTACTCACGTGAGATTGTGACCGAACGCGAGTCATAATATAACCCCATTTAAGTCTATCGATGCCTCACTTTAGTGGGGCATTTTGCACTTTACCTGCCGTTTCTTTAAAGGCAAACTGACGCCTACCCTTCACATAAAAACAGATGGAACACAATCATGACTAAAGTACTTCATACCGAATCCGCTCCTGCCGCAATTGGCCCTTATGTACAAGGTGTCGATCTTGGCAATATGGTGCTAACTTCAGGGCAAATTCCAGTCAACCCAGTCACCGGCGAAGTGTCAGCAGATATCGCAGTGCAGGCTCGTCAATCTCTCGACAACGTAAAAGCCGTGGTGGAGTCTTCTGGCTTAACGGTTTCTGACATCGTAAAAATGACTGTATTTGTTAAAGATCTGAATGATTTTGGCACGGTGAATGAAGTCTACGGTAAGTTTTTTGATGAACATAACGTGGCAAACTACCCTGCGCGTTCATGCGTAGAAGTCGCTCGCTTACCCAAAGATGTGGGTATTGAAATTGAAGCGATTGCGGTACGTAAGTAAGCATTGCTCATAATCAGCACAGTGTAAGCACCACCAGCATGCCACTCTGACGTGAATGTGCTTTTTCAAACCTCGAACCCCGTTCGAGGTTTTTTTTAATCCAAAAAAATCAATTTTTACACCTCACACTTGCTACTTTAGGGTTAGTCACCAACACTTATCGTACTTTTGAACCGTTCGAGGTAGTGAGATGCAAGGGATTATCTATACCGTTCTTTCTGATTTAGTCATCGAAAAATTTGGCGCACTGTTTTGGGATCAAATGCTCGAGGATTTAAAACCTAGCTCTCAAGGCATCTACACCGCTGGAGAGCAATACTCCGATGACGAACTGCTTGCAATGGTGGCTTATTTGAGCGAGCAGAAAAACATCCCCACCGATGATTTAGTCCGGCTTTATGGGCAATACCTATTTTCTCGCCTGTACAACAGCCTTCCTGAAAATTACCCAAATAAAAACAACTTATTAGAGTTTTTGATTTCGGTCGATCAAGTGATCCATAAAGAAGTGAAGCGGCTCTACCCCGATGCCTATTTGCCGCAATTTCAATGTAAAAGCGAGGGCGATCGATTAACCATGTATTACACCTCGAAAAGAAAATTGTGCGCTGCGGCGGAAGGACTCATCATCGGCGCTTCAGAACAATTTGGTGAAGAAGTCGAAATCGAGCAGCCCCAATGCATGCATCATGGCGCTTCATTTTGTGAAATTGTTGTCACCTTTAAGGGTAAACATGAGTGATATAGAGCAATACCAACGCATTTATGAGCGTGAGCGTCAGGCTCGTTTGCTGGCAGAGCGGTTACTGCAAGAAAAAAGCCGCGAGCTCTACGATAAAATTTTAGAGCTGCAAGAGACTCTAGATCAACTTCATAGCGCGCAAGCACAGCTTGTACAATCAGAAAAAATGGCCTCCGTCGGTCTGCTGGCGGCTGGCGTTGCTCACGAGATCAATAACCCAATCGGTTTTTGTCTGAGTAATTTAAATACGCTGCGTGATTACTCTCACGCCTATATAGGAATTGTCGCTTTGGTAGCCCAGCACAAAGCCGAAATTGCTAACACGGATTTCTACCGCAATTATCAAGATTATTATCAACGACATGATATTGGTTTTGTCGAAAGTGATTTAACTGACATGCTTCAAGAGACTTCGGGTGGATTGCTGCGCGTAAAAGACATTGTCACTAGCCTACAAAGCGTTTCTCACTCCAGTGATGGCCGATTTGTCGAGTGTGAGTTAAATTCGTGTATTGAATCAACACTACACATGGTCTGGAACCAATTTAAATATACGATGGAGGTCGAGCAGCGATTGGATGAGGCTTTGCCGAAAATCAATGGGATATCAGCAGAGCTACAACAAGTGTTTATGAACCTATTTATTAACGCCTCTCACGCTTGCGAAGCACAAGGAAAGTTAACGATTAGCACAGATTCTGTGGTCGAAAAAGGGAAACGCTGGGTGAGGGTGACAGTGGCAGATAATGGGCATGGCATGAATCAAGACATCATCAACAAGGTGTTTGATCCTTTCTTCACCACCAAACCTGTCGGCGTAGGGACGGGTTTGGGTTTATCAATTTCATACAGTATTGTTGAAAAGCATGGTGGGAAAATGCAGGTCGAATCTGAAGTGGGACAAGGCACCACCTTCATACTTCTTTTTCCCACCATTTAGTAAAGCGGTTACTGACTGCGTGATGTGACTTTCTTACCATCAAGCATCGCGACCTCTTCATCCAGCTGCGCTAATTTGGCCATCATCTGCTCACGGCATAATGTCGCTAATTCCCGTAAATTTTCTTTTCCATATCCTTCAATACTGATCGGTGGCAGCATCTCAACAATCACATGACCATTGTCCCAACGGTTAAGCTTAATATCATTAGTTGAGCTGCAAACGATGGGGATAATCGGTACACCTGCGCCAATTGCCGCATGAAATGCACCCATTTTAAAGGGCAACATGCCACGGCCACGCGAGCGAGTACCTTCTGGAAACATCCACACAGACACATCACTGGTTTTTATGCTATCGACAACTTGATCAATGGTGCCTTTGGCTTTGTTGCGATTGGATCTATCAATTAAAATATTCCCTGCTAACCAATACAACTGACCAAACACAGGTGTCCAAACTAAACTTTTTTTCCCTACTGTCACGACTTTCGGCGTTACCGCCGCAGCAACAGTACACAGATCCCAGTTATTTTGATGATTCGCAATGTAGATGTGCTGGCCGCGTTGATAAGCATCTTCTGGGATACGCAGTTCTAATTTAATACCCATCAATTTTGACATGCGGGCGAATAAACGCCCAAACGTAAATACATGTTTGGGATTACGTGGGCTAAGTAAACAGTAGCCACATCCAAAAACAAACATCACAATGGCAAACAGTGCGACTGCCAATAGACGCAAAAGAGCAATCATTTCAGTTCTCCATGGAACAAAGATAAAAAATGAGCAAGGATAAAAAAGCCGAAACCCAGAGATTTCGGCTCCATTGCATGAGCGAGAGTTTAACTGCTGACTTGAATGCGCTCAATATTAGCGCCAAGAGCCGACAGTTTATCTTCAATTCTTTCGTAACCGCGATCGATATGGTAGATGCGATCGACGATGGTTTCACCTTTTGCGATACAACCGGCAATCACTAGGCTGGCTGAGGCACGTAGATCGGTCGCCATCACCTGCGCGCCACTCAACGATTCCACATCACCACAAATCACGGTATTCCCTTCAATCTCCGCTTTTGCTCCCATACGCATCAGTTCAGGAACGTGCATAAAACGGTTTTCAAAGATGGTTTCAGTGATCTTGCCACCACCTTTTGCCATCATATTGAGTAGGGTAAATTGTGCTTGCATATCGGTTGGAAAGCCAGGATGAGGCGCAGTGCGAATCGAAACCGCCTTAAGCTCTTTTCCGGTCATATCAAGGCTTATCCAGCCCTCACCCGTTTCAATCTCAGCGCCCGCTTCTTCCAGTTTTGCTAACACGGCCTCTAACAAATGCGAGTGAGTGTTGTGGCAAACAATTTTTCCGCGAGAAACAGCCGCCGCGACTAAAAACGTGCCCGTTTCAATGCGGTCAGCCACAACAGCGTGTTTACCACCACCCAAACGTTCAACACCTTCAATGGTAATGGTATCGGTGCCTGCACCGGATACTTTTGCACCCAGCTTATTCAAAAACAGTGCGGTATCGACAATTTCAGGCTCACGCGCAGCGTTGTCGAGTACGGTTGTGCCTTCGGCAAGGGTTGCGGCGCACATAATGGTAATGGTGGCACCCACGCTCACTTTATCCATGACGATGTGTGCACCTTGTAGACGACCTTCGACACTGGCTTTCACGTAGCCATCTTCTAAGGTGATGGTGGCACCAAGCTGCTCTAAACCGTGAATATGCAGATCGACAGGACGAGCGCCAATGGCACAGCCTCCAGGTAGCGAAACTTGGCCATAACCAAAACGAGCCACTAATGGACCGAGAGCCCAAATAGAAGCACGCATGGTTTTGACTAAATCATACGGCGCGCAATATTCATCAATTTGACTAGGATCGACATGAACTGAGCCATTACGTTCGACTTTAGCGCCTAAACGTTTGAGCAGTTCCATTGTGGTATCAATATCGCGAAGGTGTGGCACATTGGCCACTTCTACTGGCTCAGAGGCCAAAATAGACGCAAATAAAATAGGCAGTGCAGCGTTTTTGGCACCTGAAATGGTCACTTCACCTTGAAGAGGTTGTGTTGACCCAATAACTCGAAACTTTTCCATCAATAAACCTTACAGCGACATCAACTTTTTATCACGAGCCCACTCTGTTGGTGTGAACGCTTTAATAGAAAGGGCATGAATGTCGTTTCTTTGAATGTACTCCATCAGTGGAGCATAAATAAGTTGTTGTTTTTTAACGCGACTCATCCCTGCAAAACAAGCATCAACAGCGATAACTTCATAGTGGCTACCTTCACCTTTGACGTGGATCTCTTCAAGGTTTAGTGCTTGTTCTAATAACTGTTGTACTTTTGCGCTATCCACAATGTTCCCCTGCTTAATTCTTTATATGTTGAGCCATTAAACGATCAATGTTGCTCAATTGGAATAGTGTGCGCAGTTGCTCTGGCACGAAACTGAGCATTATATGACAGTTTCGTTTTTTTGCATGCTCTATTAGGTGGATTAACATCACCATTCCGGCAGAGTCTATGCGTTCAACGTTTTTCAGTTCAATCTCAAACTGTGTACTCACCGGGTTCCATTTTTGGATAAACGCCCATAAATCAGGCACATGCTCTCTGTCTAATGCACCCGACAAAGCCGCAATCGGCATATCAGTTTGATGCCACTGCGGATGAATCATTGCGCTTTACCTTCAAAACGGATCGGCTGATCCGCCAATTGTTGCAGTTCATTGGCAACCGCTAAGATGCCATCTTGGCGAATTTTACCGCTCCATTCAGATTGCTTACTGGAGAGCAAACTCACTCCTTCTGCAATCATATCAAAGACTTGCCATTCACCACTTTTCTCTTTGCGCAATTTAAACTCAAGTTTGATGTTCGGTCGTGGCGTATCAATAATATCCACCTTCACGCTGGTAATGCGTTTATCATCCGACACCGCCTGTTCAGGCTCGAACTCAATAATTTGGTTACTGTATTGAGTCAATACTTGCGCGTATGCACTGACAAGATAAGCACGAAATGCGGTGATGAATGTGGCGACATCTTCACGTTTGGCCCCTTTTAAGTTTGGGCCCAATAACTTCAGTGCCGCATACTGCTCATTGACGTAAGGCATCAGTTCTTGTTCCACGATTTCTTTCAAATATTCAGGATGGTGGTGAATCGCTTCTTGTTCGGCTTTCAAACGAGTAAATGCCGTTTCAGACACCTGCTTCATCATGGTATAGGGCTGGGTTTTATCCACATTGGCCGCTTGCACAAACATAGCGGCAAAGAGGGTAAATACAAAAATCAACGTCCGTTTAAACACTGTTGTCACTCCTTACCTTTTTCTTGTGAGCCACCACCGACGCTATACAGCACTTGGCCAATCAAATCTTCTAATACGAGGGCGGATTTTGTGTCTTCAATTAAGTCGCCCTCTTTTAACATCTGTTCATCTTCAAAGACAAACCCGGGCACAAGCCCAATGTACTGCTCACCAATCAATCCAGAAGTTAGAATTTGCACACTCGACGTTTCTGGAAATTGATCATATTGACTGTTAATAGCCATAGTAACCACAGGCAGCAAGCTCTCTCTATCGAGTTTAATCTCGGCCACTCGCCCAACGACTACACCACCCACTTTGACTGGCGAGCGCACTTTTAAACTACCGATATTGTCAAATTCAGCTTTCAGTTGGTAAGTATGGTTGGAACCCAACCCTTTTACGTCAGCGACCTGAAAAATCATCACCAGAATTGCGCAAATTCCAGCAAGGACAAAGCTACCGACCCAAAGTTCTATTTTTCGTGTTTGCTGCATGATTAATTCCCAAACATCAATGCGGTGAGTACAAAGTCTAGCCCTAATACAGCTAAAGATGAATGCACTACGGTTCTTGTGGTGGCACGGCTAATACCTTCCGAGGTTGGAATAGCATCGTAACCGTTAAACAGTGCAATCCAAGTCACTGTGATGGCAAACATCACGCACTTGATCATACTGTTGCCAATATCTTGTCCTAGCTCTACCGATGACTGCATCGCAGACCAAAAACTGCCGTGATCAATCCCTTTCCAATCCACGCCAACAAGCTGGCCTCCCCAAATGCCGACCGCCATAAAAATCATCGCTAGCAACGGCATTGATATTAGCCCAGCCCAAAAGCGAGGAGCGATAATACGTTTGAGCGGATCAACCGCCATCATCTCTAAACTGGAAAGCTGCTCGGTGGCTTTCATCAGGCCGATCTCAGCGGTAAGTGCAGAACCAGCACGCCCAGCAAACAGCAGCGCAGTCACCACGGGCCCAAGTTCACGCAATAAAGAGAGCGCAACCATCTGCCCAAGGCTACCTTCCGCGCCGTAATCGACCAAAATCACATAGCCTTGCAGGCTCAACACCATGCCAATGAACAAGCCAGAAACGACAATAATCGCCAGCGACTGAACGCCAACACTGTAGAGCTGCTTCACTAACAATGGAAAATTCTGAATAGGCCGTGGGCGGCTCACTAATGCGCCAAACAGCATCAAGCTAGCTTTGCCAAAGGCTTGGCAAAATTCGAGCGTACGGCGACCGAGCCCTTCAATCCAGTCAGTCAATCTAGACATCATGAGAATAAATCCTTTTCTAGGCTTTGCGCTGGAAAGCGAAATGGTACTGGGCCATCAGCCTCGCCTTGTAAAAATTGTTGTACGCGAGGATCGCTATTTTGATAAAGATCGTTTGGCGTTCCTTTGGCAATCACTTTGCCGTCAGCCAGCAAATAAACCCAATCGGCAATGCTCATCACTTCAGGAACATCATGAGAGACCACTATCGAGGTCACCCCTAAAGCTTGATTCAAATTGCGGATCAATTCCACCAGCACGCCCATGGTGATCGGGTCTTGCCCCACAAACGGCTCATCATACATGATCAGTTCCGGATCCAGCGCAATCGCGCGCGCTAATGCAGCCCTTCTTGCCATACCACCGGATAATTCGCTCGGCATGAGCAAGGCGGCACCGCGCAGACCAACCGCTTCTAATTTTAGTAAAACTAATGTCTTAATCAGCGATTCATCTAATTGAGTGTGTTCACGTAAAGGGAAAGCCACATTGTCGAACACATTTAAATCGGTAAATAACGCACCCGACTGAAACAACATGCTCATTTTTTTACGAGCTTGATACAGCTTTTTGCGACTGAGCATCGGGATGTTTTGTTTGTCGAACCAAATCTCACCTTGTTCAGGAAACAGTTGTCCGCCAATAAGACGTAGCAAAGTGGTTTTACCAATACCCGATGGCCCCATAATGGCGGTAATTTTTCCTTGCGGAACGCTGAGACTCACGTCATCGAAAATCTTCCGTCCTGAACGGGAGAAGGTTAAATTCTTGATTGTGACAAGATCGTTGATTGGCATCATGAGTGTTTCACTATTGTTGTCCGCCCCAAAATGATGGGCAATCATAAGCATAACGTTCTAAAATTAAAAGCACTGTTCAATTACATCCTAAAGTAAAGCATCATCTTTCGCCAAAACAATCTTCCGGTCATTTATTGATGGATAGCTAACTAAACCATGAATTGAACGTAATTAATTGGATCTTCAGCTTCCCTTTTCGCAACCAACACGTCAAAATTAGCGGTTAATTACATCATTTTTTCACTCATTTCATTAATTAGGTATCATCATGATCGAAGCGGTAGCGTTTCTCATTGTAGGTTTGGTGTTTTTAGTCTGGAGCGCTGACAAGTTAGTCTTTGGTTCTGCCGCGCTTGCTCGCAACTTCGGCATCTCGCCATTAGTGATCGGCATGACTATTTTAGCGATGGGATCATCAGCACCAGAGATGATGGTATCGGCAACGGCCGCTTTGGATGGGAAAACCGATACTGCCGTCGGTAACGTGCTCGGTTCTAACATCGCTAACATTGCTTTGATCTTGGGTATTACAGCACTCATCAAACCGCTTTCCGTCAGTTCTGCGGTACTCCGCCGTGAACTGCCGCTGATGATTGCGGTCACACTACTTGCTGGTGCGTTATTGTGGGATAACCACTTAGGATTCTATGAAGGAGTGTTGCTGTTTGCACTTTTCGCCGTGTTTATCATCGCGATGCTCCGCATTAGCCGTAACGAGCAAAAACATGGTGACGCACTGCTTACCGAGCAGGAATCTGAAATACCGCAGGGCGTGAGCAACGCAAAAGCGGCTATTTGGGTAGTGATTGGGCTTATCATTCTGCCGATTGCTGCCAGCGTGTTAGTCGATAACGCCGTCATTATCGCTAAGTTTTTTGGCATGAGCGACTTGGTAATTGGCCTGACGATCATCGCTGTTGGGACCAGCTTGCCAGAATTGGCCGCCTCACTCACAAGTGTGTTGAAAGGCGAAGATGATATGGCTGTGGGCAACATTATTGGCTCGAACGTATTCAATATTCTTGCCGTGATGGGCTTACCCGGCATTCTTAATCCATCGATACTCAGTGAGCATGCGATGGGACGCGATTTTTGGGTAATGCTTGGCGTATCTCTGCTACTGGTTGCCATGGCTTTAGGGAAATCGCGTAGTATTAACCGCATTGAGGGAGGCGTGCTCTTCCTCGCTTTTATCGGATACCAAGCTTATCTACTTATGAATATGAGCGCTTAACCCAAACTCGGAGTATCGAATGTCGAATCAGTTTGATTATCGCAGTGTTGCACAGCAAGTTCTCGCCACCGAAATGGCGGCTTTACAGCAGCTAGAGCAATACTTTGACGACTCATTTTGCCAAGCGTGTGAAATGATCATTGCCAATGATCACGGCAAAGTGGTGGTGATGGGTATGGGTAAATCAGGCCATATCGGTAAAAAAATTGCCGCGACCTTAGCCAGTACTGGCACTTCGGCATTTTTCGTACATCCAGGAGAAGCAGCGCACGGTGACCTTGGTATGATCGAGCGTGGCGACATCGTAATTGCTATTTCAAACTCTGGCGAATCCTCGGAAATTTTATCACTGTTTACTGTGCTAAAACGGCTCAATATTCGCATCATCAGCATGACAGGCAACCCGTCATCGAATATGGCAAAGTTGGCCGATCTTCATTTGCAAATCACAGTCCCACAAGAGGCATGCCCGCTTGGCCTTGCGCCAACCTCCAGCACCACCGCAACGCTAGTGATGGGCGATGCGTTAGCCGTCGCACTCTTGCAAGCACGCGGCTTTACCGCTGAAGATTTTGCGCTGTCTCATCCCGGTGGGGCTTTAGGTCGAAAATTGTTGCTCAAGCTCTCTGATATCATGCACATTGGCGATGCACTACCAACCGTGCAACCAAATGCATTGATCCGCGATGCCTTACTTGAGATCAGTCAAAAAGGCTTGGGGATGACCGCGGTAGTTGACAGCAACATGCAGCTTATTGGCATCTTTACTGATGGCGATTTACGCCGCATCTTAGACAAACGAATCGATATTCACAGCGCAGCAATCAGCGAGGTGATGACGCAAAACCCAACGGTAGCAACCCCTAACATGCTCGCGGTCGAAGGGTTAAACCTAATGCAAGATAAACGAATCAATGGCTTGATGCTGTGCGAAAATGGCACATTGGTCGGTGCATTAAACATGCACGATTTGCTCAAAGCAGGAGTGATGTGATGACCATGATTGATACACTCTACGGCCCGGTCTCACTGCCTATTCTCGACATAGCTAAGCAGATAAAACTGCTGATCTGCGATGTGGATGGCGTCTTCTCTGATGGCTTAGTTTATATGGGCAATCAAGGCGAAGAGCTAAAAACCTTCCACACTCGAGATGGCTACGGCATAAAATCATTGATGAATGCTGGCATTGAAGTGGCGATCATCACAGGTAGGCAGTCAAAAATTGTCGAAAACCGTATGGCCGTATTAGGCATTACACTGGTTTATCAAGGTCAGGATGACAAGGTCAAAGCCTATAACGACATTTGTCGCCAACTCAATATTGCCCCAGAACACACGGGGTATATCGGTGATGACTTGATTGATTGGCCAGTAATGGAAAAAGTCGCGCTGAAAGTCTGTGTCGCGGATGGTCACCCGCTATTAGTTAAACGCGCAAACTACGTGACCCATATAAAAGGTGGGCATGGCGCTGTACGCGAAGTGTGTGATTTGATTTTGCAAGCTCGCGGTGAGTTAGATGTGCACAAAGGCTTAAGTGTATGAGTTTATCTCGTGTCCTCTATGTGATACTGATTTTTATCGCATCGTGGTCAGCCTATTACTTGTTCGATAAAGAACAAAATACCGATATACAAGTTGCTCCGAACTTGGAGTTACCGTCGTTTAGTGGAAAAAATCTCGACAACACCACCTATAACGAGCAAGGTATCCGCAGCTACATCATTCAATCGACGCATCTGGATCATTACGCAAAAAGTGGCGACACCATTTTCGAGTACCCGATACTCAAAGTCTTCCGTGATGGTATTTTGCAAGAGTGGGAGATTACCGCTAAACGCGGCGTACTCGATGAAGAGCAAGTTCTGACACTGTATGACGACGTACTGGCAAAAAACCTATTAGCAGATTCTAGTTTTGATACGCTTTCAACCATTAAGATGAGCATTCAACTCAATAATCGCGATTTTTGGGCCGATAATCAGGTCGATTTGGTTGGGCCACAATTCGAAACACAAGGACAAGCGATGAAAGGCAACTTTGCCGACAATACCGCTATTCTTTATAACCATGTACAAGGTAGATATGAAACTCTCACACCTTAGTCTTATTGCTTGTTTAGCGATTTCTGGTCACGTATCCGCGTTGTCTACCGACAGTGCTCAGCAGATTTATCTGAATGCAGACAGCCAACTGCTCGACATGAAAAGCAACCAAATGACACTCCTTGGTAATGTCAATCTCAAACAAGGCAGTATCAATATCAACGCCGACAAAGTGATTGTAACCCGTGATGCGAAAGATGGCTCCATTCAAGAAATTGAAGGATATGGCAACCTCGCCACTTTTTCGCAATTAACCGACGATGGCAAAACCTTGTATGGTGAGGCGAAAGAGCTCTATTACAAATTGGCCGATGATCAGTTGACGATGATCGATCAAGCCATGTTGTCACAAGACGATAGCATCATCCGTGGTACGAAAATTCGTTACAAAATTTCGTCACAGAAACTGATGGCTGATGGTAACTCTAACGAGCGAGTATCGACCGTGCTTCAGCCGCAAGCCACTACGACACAAGAATAATTATGGCCATACTTAAAGCAGAACATTTAGCGAAAAGCTATAAAAAGCGCAAAGTCGTCTCTGACGTCAGCTTGCAAGTAGAATCGGGGCAGATTGTTGGCTTACTCGGTCCTAACGGCGCAGGAAAAACCACATCGTTTTACATGATCGTCGGCCTTGTCGCTCGTGATGAAGGTAAGATCAGCATTGATGATCACGACATCAGCATTTTACCTATGCACAGTCGCTCACGCTTAGGGATCGGCTACTTACCTCAAGAAGCGTCTATTTTCCGAAAATTATCGGTCGAAGATAACATCATGGCGGTACTTGAAACCCGTGAATCAATGACACGTGAAGAGCGCCAAGATAAACTCGAAGATCTACTAGAAGAATTTCACATTCAACATATCCGCCATAGTGCGGGGATGGCGCTATCGGGTGGTGAACGTCGCCGAGTTGAAATTGCCCGCGCTCTTGCCGCAAACCCACAATTTATTTTGCTTGATGAACCCTTTGCAGGGGTCGACCCTATTTCCGTTATCGACATTAAAAAGATCATCCAACACCTGCGAGATCGTGGCTTAGGCGTTTTAATCACAGACCACAACGTTCGAGAAACATTGGACGTCTGTGAAAAAGCCTATATTGTAAGCCAGGGTCGTTTGATCGCAGAAGGTACACCACATGACGTGCTCAATAATGAAGAGGTAAAACAAGTTTATCTCGGTGAACAATTCCGTCTATGATTAAGTAGAGAGTGACATCAATTCTAAAAATAATAAGGTAACTGGCACTGAATGAAACCCTCATTACAACTGAAGCTCGGCCAACAATTAGCGATGACACCGCAGTTACAACAAGCCATTCGTTTGTTGCAACTCTCCACATTGGAACTCCAGCAAGAGATCCAAGAGGCTCTAGAGTCTAATCCATTATTGGATGTTGAAGAGGCCTATGAAGAGAATGCCACCGCCGATGTTCATAGCATCAATGAGGAGAAAGAAGCCAGTGCTGAGGTGTTAGATATTGAGCCACAAGACAGCTCTGACTTAATTGAAAAATCCGAAATCAGCAGCGAGCTTGAGATCGACACCACATGGGATGATGTCTACAGCGCGAACACAGGCAGCACAGGGATCGCCCTTGATGATGACATGCCCGTGTACCAAGGTGAAACAACGCAAACCCTGCAAGATTATCTACTGTGGCAATTAGATCTCACACCGTTTAGCGACACCGACCGCAGCATTGCTCTTGCCTTGATTGACGCCATCGATGACTACGGTTATCTCACCGTTTCTTTGGATGATATTTTAGAAAGCTTTGCCGATGAAAATATTGAGCTTGATGAAATTGAAGCCGTTCGTAAACGTGTTCAGCAGTTTGATCCCCTCGGTGTGGCTTCAGTCAACCTTCAAGACTGCCTGCTTTTACAATTAGCGACCTACCCTGCCAGTACCCCTTGGTTAGAAGAAGCTAAACAGCTGCTGATCCAACACATTGATCTGCTCGGCAACCGTGACTACAAGTTGATCATCAAAGAAACCAAGTTAAAAGAAGAAGATCTGCGAGAGGTATTGCAGCTCATTCAACAACTTGACCCAAGACCGGGAAATAACATTTCAACCGAGCATGCCGAATACGTTGTGCCTGACGTGTCTGTTTACAAAGATCACGGCAAATGGGTGGTCACAATAAACCCCGACAGCGTACCAAAACTTAAAATAAATCAACAATATGCAGCATTAGGCAAAGGTAACAGTGCCGATAGCAACTACATTCGCAGCAATTTGCAAGAAGCAAAATGGCTTATTAAGAGTTTAGAAAGTAGAAACGAGACACTGCTCAAAGTTGCCAAGTGTATTGTTGAACATCAACGTGATTTCTTTGAGTATGGTGAAGAGGCGATGAAGCCAATGGTACTCAATGACGTTGCTTTAGCGGTAGAAATGCATGAATCCACCATATCAAGGGTGACAACGCAGAAGTACATGCATACTCCGCGTGGTATTTTCGAATTGAAATACTTCTTCTCCAGCCATGTCAGTACCGACAGCGGGGGAGAGTGTTCATCGACTGCAATACGAGCACTGATTAAAAAACTGGTTTCCGCTGAAAATACAGCCAAACCATTAAGTGACAGTAAAATTGCAGATCTACTGGCTGACCAAGGGATTCAGGTAGCTAGACGGACGATAGCTAAATACCGTGAATCGTTGGGCATTGCTCCATCGAGTCAGCGCAAACGCCTACTGTAAGGCACAAAACAGAGAAGGAAAGTCTATGCAAATCAACATTAATGCCCATCACATTGATCTGACCGATTCAATGCAAGACTATGTAAACTCGAAGTTTCAAAAACTTGAGCGATTTTTTGACCATATCAATAACGTACAGGTTGTTTTACGTGTTGAAAAAGTACAACAGATCGCTGAAGCTACGCTCCACATAAATCAAGGTGATATCCACGCCGTGGCCGACAATGAAAATATGTATGCTGCCATTGACAGTTTAGTGGATAAACTCGTAAGACAACTCAACAAGCATAAAGAAAAGCTAAGTAGTCATTAATCATGCAATTAAGCGAAGTACTCTCATTGGACTGCACGAAAAGTGCGGTCCAATGCACCAGTAAAAAAAGAGCCCTAGAAATCATTAGCGAAATCGCTGCTGAGTATTCAGGTCAAAATTCCACCGAGCTGTTTGAATGCATGCTCAGCCGAGAAAAAATGGGCAGTACTGGTATTGGTAATGGCATCGCCATTCCTCATGCAAGAATGACCAACAGTGATCGTGCCATTGCCGTTTTGCTGCAGTGTGAAGAACCGATTGAGTTTGATGCCATTGATAATCGACCTGTCGATCTACTGTTTGCGTTGCTCGTTCCTGAAGAGCAGTGCAAAGAGCATTTAAAAACGCTCGCTTGTATGGCCGAGCGCCTCAATGACAAACAAGTTTTAAAACAGCTTCGAAGTGCACAAAGCGATCAAGAGCTGTACGACATCATGACTAACCAATAACCACCGAGCCGAAACTATGCGTTTAATCGTTGTGAGTGGTCAATCAGGCGCAGGGAAAAGCGTTGCTTTACGAGTACTGGAGGATCTCGGCTACTATTGTGTCGATAACCTTCCCGTCAACTTGTTGGATGCGTTTATTCAATCAGTCCAAGGCAGCAAACAAAATGTCGCGGTGAGTATTGATATCCGTAACTTGCCCCAAGAGCCTAGTTTGGTTGCGGATATTTTAGAGCAGCTAAAACAGAATAACGATGTTAGTGTGCTGTTTCTCGATGCCAGTAAAGAGACACTACTCAAGCGCTACAGCGAAACGCGTCGTATCCATCCTCTCTCATTAAACGCCGATAAACCTTCACTTGCGCAAGCGATTGAATTGGAAAAGTCGCTGCTTGCGCCGCTCAAAGAGCAAGCCGATTTAGTGCTCGATAGCAGTAATCAATCGTTGCATGAGTTGAGCGAAACCGTACGCATGCGAATTGAAGGACGTGAGCGCAAAGATCTGGTGATGGTCTTTCAGTCTTTTGGCTTCAAATATGGACTACCCAGCGATGCAGACTACGTGTTTGATGTGCGTTTTTTACCCAACCCACATTGGGAACCCGATCTTCGCCCATTAACTGGCCTGGATGCACCAATTAAGTCGTTTCTTGAACGCCATAGTGAAGTAATTGAACTTAAACAACAAATTCAAAAGTTTGTTGAATACTGGCTACCGATGCTCGAAAAAAACAACCGCAGTTATCTCACAATTGCGATTGGTTGCACCGGTGGTAAGCACCGCTCCGTTTACCTGACTCAACAGCTTGGCGAGTACTTTACTCAATTAGGTCACCAAGTACAGATACGCCATACATCATTAGAAAAACAGCAATAGGAGCGATGGTATGCCACTATTAAGTAAAACGGTTTTAATCCAAAATCGCTTGGGCCTTCATGCTCGTGCAGCCGTTAAGCTGGTTGAACTGTCGCAATCTTTTGATGCGGTGGTCACCATTCAAAGTGAAGAAGGAAAAGAAGCCACTGCAGATAGTGTAATGGGTTTATTGATGCTCGAATCCGCACAAGGTCAATACATCACCATCAATGCTGAAGGCTCACAAGCAGAGCCTGCTTTGCAAGCGGTTAGTTCGCTGATTGAACATAAATTTGATGAAGACGAGTAAGCACAAGGCTTACACTCCACTCTCCCACAGACAGCGCATGCGCGCCCCTGATAGTCAAAATAAATTCAGTGCTTAATAAGAACTTATTAAATAAGGCCTAGAATTAAGTTACTATTCAACACATTGTAAGAATCCTAAGTAGGGGGAAACCATGGCCGAGCAAATTGAATTTGATCAAGCTCACCTAACCCTCCAAGAAGTCAGCGAAGCTTTAGAAAATGGTCGTTTTGTCCATGTCCGTCGCCAATTGCAGGACATGGAGCCAGAAGATATTGCTCACCTCTTAGAAGCCTCTCCACGTAAAAGCCGGGAGGTGTTATGGCAACTCACCGACCCAGAAGACTACGGTGAAATCCTTGATGAACTCAACGAAGACGTCAAAGATGCCCTAGTTTCCAAAATGGCACCCGAAAAACTGGCAGAAGCGACCGAAGGCATGGACACCGATGACGTGGCCTATGTACTGCGTAGCTTGCCAGATGACGTGTCACGCGAAGTGCTTTCGCAGATGGACAGCGCTGATCGCCAGCGCGTTGAAACCGCGCTCTCCTATTCAGAGGAAACAGCCGGCGGGATCATGAATACCGACGTGATCACCATTCGTGGTGACGTTGATATTGACGTGGTTTTACGCTATTTACGCATGCGCGGCGATCTGCCCGAAGCAACCGATGCACTTTACGTGATTGACGATGAAAGTAAGCTGATTGGGCATCTCTCACTCACCACCTTACTGACAACGCAACCGGATATTCCAGTAAGTGAAGTCATGGATGATGCCGATGAGGCGATTTTGGTCACCACCAGCGACTCAGATGTTGCCAGCCTGTTTGAACGTCGCAACTGGGTGTCCGCGCCTGTGGTGGATGAAAACCAGCACTTGGTCGGTCGGATCACCATTGATGACGTCGTTGACATCATTCGTGAAGATGCCGAACATTCCATGATGAGTATGGCTGGTATGAACGATGACGAAGATACCTTTGCTCCAGTAGTCAAATCCGCACGTAAACGGACCATCTGGCTTGGGGCAAATGTTTTGGCCGCCCTCGCCGCAGCCTCTGTTTCTAACATGTTTGAAGCAACACTGGATCAAATGGCCGCCATTGCCGTGCTAATGACCATAGTGCCCTCAATGGGTGGTGTCGCAGGTAACCAAACCGTGGCCTTGGTCATTCGTGGTTTAGCATTGGGACATATCGGTGACAGTAACCAACGTGAATTGCTATTCAAAGAAGCGGCAATCGGTTTTTTAAATGGCATCATGTGGGCTACCATTATTGGCGGCATTGTGGTGGCATGGAAAGGCAATTGGATGCTTGGCGGCATCATTTCCGCAGCAATGATGGCCAACCTACTCATTGCCGGGATCGCCGGCGTCACCATCCCAATTTTACTGAAAAAAATGAAAATCGACCCGGCTCTTGCTGGCGGAATGGCGTTAACAACCGTCACCGATGTGGTTGGGCTTTCTGTCTTTCTCGGCTTGGCGACCATTTTGATGTAGCCCTATTTTGATACATACCCAAACCACCCATAAAAAAAGCTTGGTTGTTATACCAAGCTTTTTCATATTCAGCTTAAGCGATTATTCGCCCGCAATTTTCATCGATTCAAGTAAAATAGACCCGGTTTGGATTTGCGAGCGTGTTTCGACATCACTCCCTACCGCCACCATTTGCTGGAACATATCTTTCAAATTACCCGCGATAGTAATCTCAGATACAGGGTATTGAATCACACCGTTTTCAACCCAGAAACCAGCGGCGCCACGCGAATAATCACCTGTCACTGCATTAACACCTTGGCCCATCACTTCAGTGACTAACAAGCCTGTGCCTAACGCTTTAAGCATCTGCTCAAAATTTTGTCCTGTGGATTGAACATACCAGTTATGGATGCCACCCGCGTGACCAGTTGGAGTCATCTTCATTTTACGAGCGGCATAGCTGCTCAGAAGATAAGTAGAGAGCACACCATCGGTAATGATTGGGCGGTCTTGCGTAAATACCCCTTCACTATCAAATGGGCTTGATGCCAACGCACGTAATACATGGGGTTTTTCGGCAATATTGAACCAATCGGGTAAAATTTTCTCGCCTAACTTATCAAGTAAAAAGGAAGATTTACGATACAAGCTGCCACCACTGATCGCCATCACCAAATGGCCAATCAAACCTGTCGCTACATCTGCGGCAAACATCACCGGAACTTTGCCCGTCTTCAGTTTTTTTGCATCTAAACGGCTGATGGTTTTTTCTGCGGCTTGTTGCCCGACCAGCTCTGGCGACCATAAATCGTCGCGGTGACGTGCAACGGTATAGCTATAATCACGCTCCATCTCACCATTTTTACCCTCACCGATCACGCAGCAGCTAATACTATGACGGCTAGAGGCATAACTCGCGAGCAAACCATGGCTATTACCATACACTTTCACACCGTAATGGCTGTCATAACTTGCGCCATCACTTTGTTTGATCTTGTTGCTGTAAGCTAACGCTTTCTCTTCTGCAGCAATGGCAATTTTAGCGGCCATGTCTGGGTTAGGTTCATCGGGATGGAAGAGATCTAAATCAGGAATATTTCGCACCATTAGCTCTTTAGGTGCAGGGCCTGCATAAGGATCTTCAGAAGTGTAAAGCGCAATATCAAGCGCTGCAGCGACCGTCTGCGCAATTGCTTTTTCACTGAGATCTGACGTCGACGCACTGCCTTTACGTTGCCCACGATACACAGTGATGCCTAATGCCCCATCACTGTTAAATTCTACGTTTTCAACTTCACACATTCGCGTCGAAACACTCAGGCCGGTACTTTTGGTGATCGCCACTTCGGCAGCATCAGAACTGAGCGCAGCCATCTCTAATGCCTTAGCAACCGCCGCTTCAAGTTCGATGCGCTGCTGAGCAACTTGTTGTTTTACGTCCATATCTCATCAATTATTAGCAAACAATGTCATTAGGATAACAAGAATTTCGCTTTCTCCCCACGATTCTTGCTAAAATAGCTGACATACATAACTCAATAGATGAAGAAAATGGCGCGTAAGAATCAAAAAGCTCCTTGGGAAGAAGAAGAGGAGATCATTTGGGTTAGCAAAACCGAAATGAAAAACGACATGACTGAGCTACAAAAACTGGGTGAAGAGCTGGTTGCTCTGAAGCCGTCTCAGTTAGCAAAAATCCCGATGTCTGAAGATTTGATGGATGCCATCAAAGATGCTCAGCGTTTTAGCATGGAAGCCAGACGCCGCCAACTGCAATACATTGGAAAAATGATGCGTACCATCGATGCCGAACCAATTCAAGCGGCATTGGATAAACTGCGTAACAAGCACTCACAAAATACCGCCATGCTGCACAAGCTCGAACAGATGCGTGATCGTATTGTGGAGAAAGGTGACAGCGCGATTGAAGATGCGATGGCACTCTATCCAGAGATGGATCGTCAACGTCTGCGCCAATTAGCGCGTCAAGCAAATAAAGAGAAAGCCAACAGCAAACCACCAAGAGCATCACGAGAGATTTTCCAAGTGCTCAGAGAGCATAACGATAAGTCAGTTTAACCTGTCATAGTGCTGATTAGACGCAAAAACCTCACCTAAACGTGTGAGGTTTTTTTTATTCCCCTGCACGCACAAAATCACTGAGCTGCGCGTCTGCGTGTTGCGCGGAAAGTGCCTCAATGCGATCACTCACTAACACATGTCCTTGAGCCATAAACGCAAAATGGCTCGCAATCGCTTTGGCATCACTGATGTGGTGCGTCACCATCACTACAGTGATCTCTCTTTCTGCGGCTAACTGCTTAACCAAAAGTAGCATCTCTTCTCTGAGTAGCGGATCCAAGGCGGAAAAGGGCTCATCCAGCAGCCAGATAGGATGTGGTTGTACAAAACAGCGCGCCAGAGCAACTCGTTGACGCTGCCCCCCTGAGAGCTGCTCAGGCAAGCGATCAAGTAGCGCAGCCAAACCCACTTGCTGCGCGGCGCACTCAACTAACGCCTTTTGCGAAGTGGTTAATTTCAGCCCCGGATGTAACCCAAGGCTAATATTTTCACGCACAGTGAGATGGGCAAAAAGATTGTGCTCTTGAAACAGCATCGAAAAAGGACGCAAGTGTGGCTCCTGCCCAAGTAAGGATTGCCCTTGCACTTGGATATCGCCGCTTTTCGGTGCAATAAAACCCGCAACTAAGCTCAGTAAAGTCGACTTGCCCGCGCCACTTGGCCCCATCAAAGAGAGAATCGCCCCTCGCGGTACAGAGAGCGAAAATTCAAACCACTCCTGTTGATACTCATAGTGCACAGCCTTGAGTTCTAACATTGCTTTACCTTTGAATGTGAGTGAAATAACCGCTCAATGAGGGCAAAACACCCCACACTGAGTAGCAACAGCGTAAGAGAAACCACCGCCGCCGCTTGCATTTGATAACTGCCTAGCAGTTGGAACAGGTAAAGCGGTAAGGTTCTAAACTCTTGGCTCCCAAATAGAGCAATCGCACTTAAATCCCCCATTGAGAGCAAAAAGCTGATCGCAAAGGCATGCGCTAAGGGTTTACGCAACGCACGCAGCTCAATCACTTGCAAACGCTGCCACCCTTTAATGCCAAGGCTGGCACATAACCATTGATATTGCTGCGCGATATGCAGCATAGGTTGCGCCAATGTTTTCAACACATACGGCAATGCCATTAAGCCATTGACGAAAAAAACCACCCAATACGCTAAGCTAAATGCATCGGTCCAGATACGCAGTAACAGAAAAAGCCCGGTGCTGATAACAAGCCCTGGCGTGACCAAAATAATCGCGCCAATCAACTCTAGTTGGTCCGCCTTACGGTTGTGCTGCTGCAGGCGCAAAGCGCGAGTCGTGATGAGTATGGCAACCCCAGCCGAAACAGCAACCACGCTTGCCAATAACGCCACTTGCAGTGAAGCCCAAAGCGCACGCCAGAATTGCTCATCACTCAAGACGTGAAAAAGCTGCGAATTTAAACCACTCAAGATGACTATCACCAGCGGCGGAAGTACTAACAGCAAGGCAAGGAAGATCCATGCGCCGTCCCAGCATTGTGCTTTTCGATTGTCTCGACTAACCACATAATCACTCGCTTGACGCCCTGTGGTGATGGCTAACGGCTTCGCTAGACGTGAAATGGATAGAGACAGCAGCCCGCATAACAGCATCTGCCACAGCGCAAGCAGCGCGCCGGCTTGTAAATCAAAATCAAATTTGATCGCCTGATAAATCGCCAGCTCAATCGTGGTAGATTTAGGCCCGCCGCCAAGTGCCATCACAGTGGCAAAACTGGTAAAACAGAGCATGAACACCAAACCACAGACATGAGGAAGCTGCTGACGCAAACGCGGCCATTCAACCCAACGAAATTTGTGCCAATGACTCATGCCAAGATGCGCGCATAACTTATGTTGTTCAGCCGGGATCGACTCTAACGCTTGCAGCAATAAACGGCTGGCATACGGGAGATTAAAAAACAGATGCGCCAGTAAAATACCGTTTAATCCGTAAATGGAAAACGGCAGTTTGCTATCAAACCACGCGAGCAGCAAGGCGAGCAGACCGCTATTACCATAAATGGCCAACAAACCAAATACGCCCACCAGCACCGGAAGCACTAAGGTCGTTGCAAACAATTTGATCAGCAGCGCACGTCCGCAAAATCGACGACGGTAAAGTGCGTGAGCAACAGGAACCGCGAAACCAACACTGAGCAGCATCGACAAGCTGGCTTGGTAAAAACTAAATTGAGTAACATGGCGATAATACGGGTCTTGCCATACATGCATCACATTTAAGCTGGGTGCTTGTAACAGCAACGCCGCCAACGCACTGATGACAAAGGTCGCGACAAGCATCGCGACCCCAATGCCTATTTTAGGAATAGCATTCAAACTTTATCGAACCTTAAAACGTTAAGGCGGTTTGCCACTCACGGATCCACGCTTTACGCATCTCAGACACCTCTTGTGCGCTAAAGGTAAGCGCCTTTGGTGGCACAACCAGCGTTTCAAAACCTTTCGGTAGCGCGACAGACGTCACAGGATACATCCAGTTTCCGGTTGGCATCACCGACTGAAATTGATCACTTAAAATAAAGCGCATGAACTCATCGGCCAATTTGCCGTTATCACTGTGTTTTACTTTCGCAGCCACTTCCACTTGCATGTAGTGTCCTTCGGCAAAATCAGCAGTCGCGTACTTGGCGTCATTTTCCGCAATCAAATGATAGGCTGGAGAGGTGGTGTAAGAGAGCACCAGATCGGACTCACCTTTTAGAAACATCGCATAGGCTTCTGACCAACCTTTGGTGACTGTCACCGTCTTATTGGCGAGCTGTTGCCATGCTAAATTGGCTTTCTCACCATAGACAGATTTCATCCACAGCAGTAAGCCTTGACCGGGTGTTGAAGTGCGCGGATCTTGATAAATCACTTTAAGATCATCGCGCTTTTCTACCAACTCTTTTAAGCTTTTTGGTGGGTTTGCTAATTTCTCTTTATTGTAAACAAAGGCAAAATAGCCGTAATCATAAGGAACAAATGTTTCATCACTCCAACCACCGGGTAGCGTGACTTGGCCCGTCTCGACATTATGATCTGCCAATAAGCCAGTCTGTTTGGCCTCGGCCATTAAGTTGTTATCTAAACCGAGTACGATGTCTGCTTTACTGTTATTACCTTCAAGACGCAAACGGTTTAGGATCGATACCCCATCATCGAGTGCCACAAACTGAAGATCGCAAGCGCATTGTGCTTCGAATGCTTTTTCAATCGCCGGTCCCGGGCCCCATTCTGATGCGAACGAGTCATAGGTATAAACGGTAAGGATATTGTCAGCGGCATGCGCTGAAAAAGAGGTGATGGTAGCAAGTGCAATGGTATTAAGAGTGGTGTTCAACTGGTCGCTCTCCTTGGTTGAGCGGCACAGGCTTGAGGAGGATGAGAATATTCCATTATTCCTATTCTGAGATCCTAACCCAATTCCTACGCCAGCATTATCTGGTTCAGGTTTACGGGTCCCAAGCTCACGCTTGATCTCAGCAGCATTCATTGAGATGAATGATTTGCTCCCCGTTGAGTGAGGTGGATTGTAATTGGAATTAACGCAATAAGCTATACCGTTGGGCGTGAGTCATATCCCCAACGCGGCACAAGCCCTTGTTCAACGCCTAAATGGTCCAAAATACGCGCCACCATAAAATCGACCAAGTCTTCAATTGACTGCGGCTGATGATAAAAACCGGGGGCAGCGGGCATAATGGTGACGCCCATTTGCGACAACTTGAGCATGTTTTCTAAATGTAAGGTGGAAAACGGAGTTTCGCGCACCACTAACACCAGTTGGCCACGCTCTTTCATCACTACATCGGCAGCACGTTCGATCAAATTATCGGACATGCCATGGGCAATCGCCGCAACGCTGCCTGCCGAACATGGGCACACCACCATCTGTTTTGGCGCGGCAGAGCCCGAAGCCACTGGTGAGAACCACTCTTCTTTGCCGCACACGACAAGCTGTGAGGCATCGCAGTGTAAATGTTCCACCAACGCTGCTTTGGCTGCCTCAGTCCCACTGGGCAACTTCAAACCGTGCTCGGTTGCAAGCACAACGCGCGCGGCCGAAGAGATCAGCAGATACACTCGGTAATCTGCAGCCAATAAACACTCCAACAGACGAAGTCCGTAAGGAGCACCTGAAGCGCCAGTAAAGGCTAAAGTGATGGCTTTCTGTTTTGTTGTCATAACTCTCTATTTCGTTTGTGTCGCTGGCATTACATGGCTTGATTTAATGCAAGTAGGAGCTTGTTATGAATACCTTCAAAGCCACCATTGCTCATCACCAAAATGTGATCGCCCGGCTGGGCTTCCTGCGCAATTTGCGCGACGAAAGCATCAATATCATCATTCACTTGCGCTGGTTGTGAGCATTGGTCAGCCACATCCTGCACCGACCAAGCAAGATTGTTCGGCTGATAGAGATAAACTGAATCGGCTTGCTGTAATGACGCCGCTAAAGTTTGCTTATGTACGCCCAACTTCATCGTAGCCGAACGAGGCTCTAAAACCGCGATAATTTTCTGATCGCCTACCTTATTACGTAAACCACCCAAAGTAAGTTCAATGGCCGTTGGATGATGAGCAAAATCGTCATACAACGTAATACCATTCACTTCGCCTTTGAGCTCTAAACGACGTTTGGTATTGATAAATTTGCCCAAAGCTTGACAGGCTAAATCTGGAGTGACCCCTACGTGACGCGCCGCGCCAATCGCCATTAAGGCGTTATCGACATTATGATCGCCAACCAAATCCCAAGTTACGCGCCCCACGCGTTCATTGTCAAAGAACACATCAAATTGCGAACCATCACGCGTGATTTTTTCAGCTTTCCACTGCGCTTGCTCACCGGTAAACTCGGTTTCGCTCCAGCAGCCACGTGCGAGAACATCCGCTAATGCGCGCTCTTTTTGCGGAGCAAAAATACGACCATTGCCCGGAACAGTACGCACTAGATGATGAAATTGGCGCTTAATCGCTTCAAGATCGTCAAAAATGTCCGCATGATCAAACTCTAAGTTGTTCAACACTAAAGTGCGTGGATGATAATGGACAAACTTAGAACGCTTATCGAAAAAAGCACTGTCATATTCATCGGCTTCAACCACAAAAAACATGCTTTCGCCCAAACGCGCAGAAATGCCAAAGTTGCCAAGTACGCCTCCCACCAAAAAGCCCGGTTGGTAACCGCAATCTTCTAAGATCCACGCCAACATGCTCGACGTGGTGGTTTTACCGTGTGTACCAGCCACCGCAAGGACCCAGCGGTCATGCAACAGGAACTCTTGCAACCATTGCGGGCCAGAGGTGTAACGCAAGTTGTGGTTCAGCACATATTCAACACACGGATTGCCGCGACTCATGGCGTTGCCAATCACCACCAAATCAGGCTTGGGCTCTAGTTGAGCAGGGTCAAAGCCTTCGATAATCTCGATACCTTGAGACTCCAATAACGTACTCATCGGTGGGTAAACGTTGGCGTCGCTGCCGGTAACTTTATGACCTAATTGCCGCGCTAAAACGGCAACACCGCCCATAAACGTACCGCAAATCCCAAGAATGTGAATATGCATAAATCCTAGCCTCGCACATGGCGTTGTGAGTGATTGCCTCCATTATCACCATCCATTTAAGAAAAGCGAGCATGTTTGCAACTTCTAAAAAGTCGACAAACAAATTGAGATCTCAATCTGTTACTTCATTACCATTAAAAAGATCTAAGCCCTAAAATCGCAGTGTTACCCAAACGTTATCAAATGGGTCACTCGTTTCGGCCGACATCCCAACAAGAGGATGCGTTGTGAAACAATCACTCCCCCCTATATAGCTATGTTAAGGAAATAACATGTCTGAGATTCGCACTCTTGGCGAGTTTATTGTTGAGAAACAACATGACTTCCCCCACGCAAGCGGTGATCTTTCATCTCTGTTGTCCTCTATTCGTCTTGCGGCAAAAATTGTTAATAGAGAAATCAACAAAGCAGGCCTTGCTGATATTACCGGCGCAGTTGGTACGGATAATATTCAAGGCGAAGAACAACAAAAACTCGATGTCTACGCCAACGAAAAATTTAAAGCGGCGCTTGAAGCGCGCGATCAAGTGTGTGGTGTCGCCAGTGAAGAAGAAGATGAAGCGGTTGCGTTCAGCAAAGAGCTCAACAAAAACGCAAAATACGTGGTTTTGATGGACCCGCTGGACGGCTCATCCAACATCGATGTCAATGTCTCTGTCGGCACGATTTTTTCTATTTATCGCCGCGTATCGCCAGTCGGCACGCCACCAACACAAGAAGACTTCTTACAACCCGGTAATAAACAGGTTGCGGCTGGTTATGTTATTTACGGCTCTTCAACCATGTTGGTGTATACCACCGGCAACGGCGTGAATGGTTTTACTTATGATCCGTCACTCGGCACCTTCTATCTTTCACACCCCAATATGATGACCTTCGATGATGGTAAAATTTACTCCATCAATGAAGGTAACTACATCCGCTTCCCAACCGGCGTCAAAAAATACATTAAATATTGCCAAGAGAATGTGCCTGAAGATAATCGCCCTTACACGTCACGTTACATTGGTTCGCTAGTGGCGGATTTTCACCGTAATCTGCTCAAAGGTGGGATCTATCTATACCCAAGCACGCAAAGCCATCCAAACGGCAAGCTGCGCCTATTGTACGAATGCAATCCAATGGCGTTTTTGATTGAACAAGCAGGCGGTATTGCTTCTGACGGTGTCAATCGCGTGTTGGATATTAAGCCGACAGAACTGCATCAACGTGTGCCATTCTTCTGCGGTTCAAAAAATATGGTCCATAAATTGGAAGAGTTCTTGGAACTCTATCGCGATTAAATCAGCTCAATGAGCGCCTAACTCTAGGCGCTTTTTTTATCGATAAATATGAGGCAAGACTCTCTTTTTACGGTTTACACCGTTTCCTATTTACCGCTAAAGTTGCAACACAAGCGTTTACGTTCTGTTAATCAACCCAAAACAATTCAAGTCCAGCGACGAAAAAGGAAATGCTAAATGAGCTTAAACAACGTTCCGGCAGGAAAATCACTGCCTGATGATATTTACGTGGTGATTGAAATTCCAGCCAACGCCGACCCAATCAAATACGAAGTCGACAAAGAATCTGGCGCGGTATTTGTGGACCGTTTCATGTCTTCACCTATGTTCTACCCATGCAACTACGGTTATGTGAATCACACCTTATCGCTCGATGGCGATCCTGTCGATGTGTTGGTGCCCACGCCTTATCCGCTCATGCCAGGCTCGGTGATTCGTTGCCGCCCAGTTGGCGTATTGAAGATGACCGATGAGTCTGGTGAAGATGCCAAAGTGGTGGCGGTTCCTCACTCCAAGCTCACCAAAGAGTACGACCACATTCAAGACGTAAATGACCTGCCAGCACTACTGAAAGCGCAAATTACACAGTTCTTTGAACGCTATAAAGAGCTTGAAGCGGGCAAATGGGTCAAAGTCGATGGATGGGAAGATGCCGCTGCCGCGCGAGCTGAAATCCTGACTTCATTTGAACGCGCCCAAAAATAGCCACCATAATTAAACAGTCACGATAGTTATATACCCAAACAACTTGGAGTTGCAGGTAGGCGGCAAGTGAGTGAGTCCCCATGAGCATAGGCAAACTATGTGATTGGGGTGAACGAACGTAGCCAACACCGCTGCAGCTTCAAGTAGGAAGGGGATAAGTGTCGTTATAAATAAAAAGCCACATCCTGCTAATATGCGGTGTGGCTTTTTATTTCCATTTTCAACGCCGTTTGTTACACCCGTTGGCACCAGTCTCCAGAATCAATCACAGCAGTAAGACGGCTGTGATCTTGATAGAGATAAATCCACGCACGGCCAAATGGGGTTTCGATCGTTTCACGGCGATATTCGATGGGAATATCTTCTAAAAGATCGAGTTTTGCTAGTGTCTGCTCATCCACTCGATATACCTCACCGACTATCGATTGCTGTCCCTGAGCCAAGCCAGGATATGGACCTAGATCATACAGCGCATAGTCAGCCGGCGTGTAGAACGATCCTAACATTTCGCTTGTCTCAAGCAGATGCGCATTACTTTCACCACGGCGTAATGTGCCGTAGACAAAAACCAGATGTTGCATATGACTGTCCCTAGTTAAATTCAAACTGATACAAAAGATCCACCGCGCTATCTAAGCCGGATACCGCTTCAACGTACAAATCCCTCATCAAGCGGTAACGCACGGTAAATTCGCCCACCGAGCTGAAAATACCAACACCATATTTCACTTGTAGCCCCGGTAAAATATAGCCGCTTACCGTCACTTGTGAATCATCACCGGAACCGGCCGTATCCAACTGTAGATCTTGCACGCCGAAGGCTTGGCCAATTTCGCCCACCACCTTACCGCTTTGTGCCAAGCTCAAACCAATCAGTGCAGTGGTCATCGCATTGCCACCCGCCTCGCCATCAATATTCTGACCACGAAGTAGGTAAGAAAGTGCATTGGCTTGTGGCATCGCGGGTTCTGAAAAAATGGAGACTGCGGGTTCATCGGCAGAGCCGGTCACGTTTACCCCTGCAATCACGCCATCTTGTGTGTTATCCGGGTTGCGCACCGCTTTAATCGAAACATAAGGTTGATCAACCGGTCCATTCATTAAAATTTTGCCTTCTTGGATCAGCAAATCTTGTCCAAAGGATCGATACGAACCATTTTGGATATTTACTTCTCCAGTAATAAAAGGACCTTTATCCTTTTGCGCCACATTGAGGCGGCCAATCAAGCCGCCTTGCAAACCAAAGGCACTGAGCCGGAAATCATCACCAATCGAGATGTTTACATTAGTTTCAACGTTAAATGGCATGGCGCTTTGCTCGCTCACAGGCTGTAAAGCCGCGTCCAATATCACTTGATCTTTGGAGACACCAATCGCGCTCGGAGGCAACTCTTCTACCACGATACGTCCCCAAGGTAGGTTAATATTCCCTGTCACAGTGGCCAGTTGAGGTTCTAGTGTGATGCTCATGTCTGGGATAACTTTAATCTTGACGATAGGCGGCAGATCCACCAATAGCTCATCGGCCAACACGCGCAGGTTGGCACGCCACTGCTCCATTTTCTGCCAGTCGGCATCCCCCTTGATACTCAACTCGCCATCCGCAGTTTGAATCGCTGCATTGAGCAAGGCTTGGTAACCATTAAAGTCCATCGCCACTCGGCCCGAGGTAACATCCAGCGGCGAAATATCGCCTTTGACGACAATGTCATCCACCACCACGCTGCCCATCACTTTCGGGTGCAACATCGGCCCACTGAAGGCAAGTTGACTGCTAATCTTCGATTTCGCTTGGCTATAATCCCCAAGCAGCGGCTGTAAAAAATCAATATTAAAGGTGGAAAGCGTTAATGCGCCATCCATCATTTTTTCTTTTGCCATTAGATCTGCAATGGTTATTTGCCCCGACAGATCGCCATTATCGGTCACATCCACTAGCCAACGAGCAAACAGCTTGTTCTGTTCAAGCGTACTTTCAATAGTGACGCTATCCCAACCTAAAGTAATGGCTTGGTCGATGTGCTGCGTGACTGCACCTTGGCTTAAGCTGAGTGACACTTTCGCTTGAGGCGCAGTATTGGGCGCCCATTGAGCTGTGAGACTGACATCGGCTTGGCCTTTAAGTTGAGTCTCTTGCGGTAAAAACATTGCGATTTGCTGAAAATCAAAATGGTTGAGAGAGAGCTCGGCCGCACCACTTTGCCCCACAGTCGCGTCTTTATCTAAGCAGAGCGATGCTCCCTCTTGCTGCCAACAATGCGCGGCAATCGTGGCTTGTTGTTTCTCGATATTAACCGCAACAGGTGTCGCTTGGTTTAATAGCCACGGCCCTTGTTCTGTGGACAGTTGTACTCGTTCCAGCGCACCTTGCCACTGCATCGTCGGCTTATCTTCAAAAGATCCGCTGATCGCCAAGCTGGTTGAAATCAGATTTGAAATGACGTCTAAGCTCAGTTGATGCTGCGCCTGCGTGCCTGAAAAACGCAAGTCCACACTATCAACTAACTGCTGCTGGTAGCTCAACTGGCTCGCCTGCAATTTCACTTCGGCTTGTGGCACAGGAAGTGGCGTAACATCACCAGTTAAAGTCACCTGCTTTAAGGTCGCTTGTTGCTGCCAAGCAAGATCATTTGCATTGAGGCGCAGCTTGATTTGTGGCTGCTGTAAATCACCACGCAGATAAATATCGCCAATCACTTTGCCGTGCAAATCAGGAACACTTTTCACCAGATCCGCAAAATCAACCGATAAGCCCATACGCCACTCTTTATCCAGCTCACCTTTGGCAGTAATCTGGTTGGGTCCATGGGCTAACGTTAAGCCGCTGGTCGACACAGTAAAAGCGCCTTTCCCTGTCATATCTGATGCGTTTAATTGACCTTCAATATTCAGTGGGTAGCCACGCAACACACCCTCAATATCCAAAATAGGCAGCGCAACGTTCCAACCGCCCTGCTCGGTCAGCTCACCCGTGGTTTCGAGCTTACCGCTGATCACGCCTTCGGCTTCCGGCCACTGTAATCCCGGTTGAATCTGCTCTAAATTCAGCGCCGCTTGCCAGTGAATTGGGGCTTGCCAGTTGGCCATCACTTGGCCAGCAATTTGCCCCCCTAAGGTATCGATTAGCAAAGAATCTAAGTTGATTTGCTGTAAAGTGCCTTTGCCAGCCACATCCAGCGTCACATCGGGCAGATCTTTACCTTGCAGTTGGCCATTGAGCGCCACGCTATATCCGTCGAGTGAGCCTTGAGTTTTTAAACTCGGCACGCGAACAAAATAGTCTCCTTGCCCAATCAATGGCCACTGTGCTTGAACATCATCCAACGAAATATCAAACGGGATCTCAGGTTGCAGTAGCGCCAATTGCGCGTTTAAGTTTGCTTGCGCAAGCCCGCCCAGTTTCGCGTTAAGCGTTAAATCACCCAAGCTACCCGAAGCCTCTAGTGCCAATGTTTGTCCCTGAGCTTCGGCCATTTTGAGCGTACTTTTTAAAGAAAGATTGAGCGGATAGTCTCCCTTCAACTGCGCATCAGCTTTTAGGTTGGCAATCAATTGTGGCAGCTCAAGCTCAAGTGATTTTAATGAAACACTGCTCTGATAAGCATTGGCGACCAAACCAAGATGCTTGACAACCAAAGGCTCAGCTTGCTGAAGAGTAAACTGGTTGATATCAAAACGCTCCACTTCCAATTGCAGCGGAATGATCACTTCTGGCAAGGTGATGGGCGTTTTCACCGTAGGTGCCACAGCCGATGATACGGTTGTGGATTGAGTGGATTTGGATTGTGCGCTTGAGGCTGAATCGACATCTTCATTGCTCGCAAGCTTCAGTTGAATATCGCTCCAACTGGTTTTGCCAATCCGTAAGCGATTACCTTGAAATGAGGCATGAGTAGAAAATTGCTTCCATGCCAGCGTATTACCCAAAATATCCAGCTGAATATCATTGAGCTCCACACGGCCAACCTTAATTGGCACCGGTGTAGAGATTGACGTAATGGGATCAGAGGCAGACGAAGACTCACCTTGCGTCGAAGGAGGAAGCTCAGGAAGCGCCAGCCTTAAGCCACTGATCGCAAGTTCATTTAAGCAAATTGAAGGCTCCAATAAGCAGCTAGCACTTATGGCTAATGTCACTCGCTGTACATCGAGATCGAGCTTTAATGCTTCATCGGAAAAGGTGACTTGGTTGAGCGTGAAACGTGGAAAAATTGCACCTTGAGCACTGGCAACCTGCAGTTGTGGCAGCGCTTTTTGCGCTCCCCACAATAGGCCGTTAAGCCCTGTATTGGTAAACAACAAGGCTGCGAGTGCAATAAATACCGCACCCAACAAGGTGAATAAAATCGCCGATGCCCATTTGGTTATCTTCAACATCACTTTGGTCATAGTTCAGGCCCCAAGGTGAAATGCAGCTGAAATTCATCGCCGGGATTGGCGTCAAGCCCCCATGCAAAATCTAAGCGGATCGGTCCAACCGGAGAAGCCCAGCGAATCCCGGCTCCCACACCAGTTTTCCAATCCGGCGAGTCATTAAAGGCATCGCCGTAATCGACAAACAGTGCGCCCCACCAATTTCCAACCAAGCGATATTGATACTCCAACGAACTGGTGGCGATGTATTTGGCCCCAGTCAGTGCGCCGCTGGCATCTTTAGGTGAGATAGATTGATAGCTATACCCTCGCAAATTGTTATCGCCACCAGCAAAGAAGCGCAGAGAAGGCGAGAGTTTGTCAAACTCTTCACTGAAGTTTGCGCCGCCGTCTAAACGCAATAAACCACGATGGTTTTGCCCAGCGCTGCGTATCCAAGCCGTGCCCGCCAACAACCGCACCACACGCGTTTCAGAGACGAAATTTGGATCGCCATACTCAAGTGTGATGCTCTGTTTATCGCCCCACATCGGCATTGAACCACCACGAACACGCGAACGAGAATAGGTCGCTCCCGGTAATACAAACTGGCCGACATCGCTTTGCAAACCTTGTTCGTAGTTTTCTATCAAATAACGAACGAATAGGGTTCGATGCCAACCACCATCACGCAACCAGTGGCGTTCAAACGATAAGTTAGACTCCAAACTCTTCGTATCACGGTTATCGACATTCTTCATTCCATACTGAATTCGATAATATTCACGCCGCACATCTTCTAGCGGTATTTTGTAGCCAGCGGTAATGGTCTGCTCTGGGGCAGAAAGGGAGAAACTGCTATCAAAACTGTGGCCGAGGCTGTTAACCCAAGGTTTCTTCCACTTGAATGAACCACGCACTCCCACATCCGTTGAGTAACCTAAACCGGTTTCAAGCTGATTTCGAGCTTGCGGTGCAAGGGAAACCTTCATCGGCAGTTCGCGACCGTTCTCCAGTTGGCTAAGATCGGGTTCAACAAAAACAGAGGAAAACCAATCGGTATTGGATAAGTTTTGGTTATATTCCCCTACCTTGGAAACAAGGTAAGGATCATTGGTTTTATAGGGCTGAAGCGAGCGAACTCGCTGATCTTCAATTTGGCTGCCAGTAATGAGCGAAGGACCAAAATGGTAACGAATACCACTGTTAAAATGAAGGCGTACGAAAGCTTCATTCAACTCTGGCGCAACTTCCAAACGGCTTAATTCAAAATTCCCGTTAAAATAACCTTTTTGCAACGCTAAGTTACGGATACCCGATTTCAAAGCATCGTACTGGCCATGATTAACCGCCGCGCCCACTTTAAGGGCATTGCGGTTAATGAGATTGGCAAAATCAGCATCAGATTCAGCTTCCCCGCTGATCACCACATCCATCTCTTTAATGGTTGTTAGCGGTCCAGGATTGATATTGACCATCAGCTCTTGCTCATCGCTCGCCACCACAAACTCAAATTGAGGATGATAGTAACCGAGCGCCGCAAGCGCTTCCGTCATGCTTTTCTCTAAACGAGATTGAAAACGAAGATGCGTTGAATAGTCGCTCTCTGGAATCGATGATAAATAGGCTTCAACGTTGTTTTCTAATTCACCCTCTAAACCATTAATGGTTAACGCCACCTTGGCATACGCCGAAGTGGAAATAAGTAGCATCGTGAATAGAACTGGTAATGATTTTCGTCTCATGCTTAATTAAAGGAACAGTTGAGTAAACAGATCGTTAATGGATGGAAATCATACCGCCAATAGCAAGCTCCGTCTGTATGAAATCAGTCAATTATTCGGGCTGAATGTGAAACAGTGGCTCAACAACAATAAATAAAGCCAAAAATCGGTACACAAAAGGAAAGCTCATGCTCAATAAACAAACAATGGTCAGCGCACAAACAGCACTGAAAGGACGAGAAACCCCTATGTCAGTGGAGGAAATTCATTACGTTAACCACAGCAACATCACTGAGCAGCCTAATGAGCATCAGCAACAAATAGTGATTGGTATGGGCTGTTTTTGGGGCGCTGAACGCTTATTTTGGCAACTCGATGGTGTGGTGTCGACTTCAGTAGGCTATGCCGGCGGCTTTACCCCAAACCCAACTTACGAAGAAGTATGCAGTGGTGAAACTGGCCATACTGAAGTGGTACGCGTAATCTTTGATCCACAGCGCTTGCCATTAGAAAAGCTATTAAGTCATTTTTGGGAAAAGCACGATCCGACCCAAGGCATGCGTCAAGGTAACGATAAAGGCACTCAGTATCGCTCCGCCATCTATACCTATTCAGAGCAGCAACAGCAAATAGCACAAGCCTCAAAGCAGCGATACCAGCAGGCGTTGTCAGCCAGTCAACGAGCCTTAATTACCACCGAAATTGCACCCGCTGGTCCTTACTACTACGCCGAAAGCTATCATCAACAATATTTAGCTAAAAATCCGAATGGTTATTGTGGGTTAGGAGGAACAGGCATCTGCTTCCCACCCCAGCTCAGCGAATAAAGCGTGTAGAATTGAGGCTTTGTTAGCATTTTGTTAACCGCTTAATGGCCTCTTTTCGTGGTTTTATTGATTCTATGCTATACCTTTGTTGCTCAACTAAAAGGGACCCCTACAATGAAAAGTAAACGAGTGATCGCCATTCTAATGGCCTGCTGTCCAGCGCTTGCCATGGCACACAACATTACCCAAGGTCAGCAAGTTGCTGATGTTTCAGTGGAAAAATATGGTGAAATCATCCTACAAGATGATAAAACGGCCTTTCAAACTTGGGATACCAGCCAACTGCTAGGCAAAGTGCGCGTCATTCAAGCCATTGCTGGTCGCAGCAGTGCTAAAGCGTTAAATGCACCATTGATGGCCGCCATTACGGCCGCACAATTTCCCGCAGAAAGTTATCAAACCACCTCGATCATCAACCAAGATGATGCGATTTGGGGCACAGGATCGTTTGTCAAATCTTCCGCTCAAGACAGCAAGAAAGAGTTTCCGTGGTCTTCCATGGTGCTAGATGAAGCGGGAAATGTAGCCAAAGCGTGGGATTTAAAAGAGGAATCATCAGCGATCATCGTTCAAGACAAGCAAGGTAACGTACTGTTTGTTAAGGAAGGTACATTGAGTGATGAGGAAATTCAAACGGTTTTAGGCTTGATCAAACAGAATTTATAATAACCTTAGGTGGCCGATAACACGGCTGCCTTTGCTAAACATATCGTGGTGAAAGGTGCTTTTATAAAAATAAGAGTACGCTTTATTCTCACAATATTGTTATATTATAACAATTATCATTTTACTACTGTATTGGTTTGATGTTTACCCGTCTACGTTGCCCCCATTACCGAGCTCAAAGCATTGCATTATGTGCCATGCTGCTGATGCTATGGTTGAATGTCGCTTATGTAGATCATTACCTCGATACTAATCCTGCGCATCACGCGCAGCATCATTGCCAACTTTTTTCTGGCTTTCAAAATGGTCTAAGCAGTGCGCTGCCTATCCTTCCTGCCGTTAGTGGCTGCGAAATTCGATCATCAGTAGAGAAAACTCAACGTCGCCCCTCAGTTCATTACGCTTATCTTGCTCGCTCGCCTCCTCACTTTTAGACGTCTTATCTAGTTATTTATGATTTGTTACCCAAAGCCAACGCGCTAAGGGCTATTTTGATGTTTAAAAGGAATCACCCAATGTTTATCCAACGTAAACTCGCTCTCTCTATCGGCCTAATTTTAAGCACGCCAGCACTTGCAAATGAAGAGTTTCGCCAACATGAGGCTCATGTACATGGCCACGTCGAGTTCAATATTGCTCAAGATGGGCAAGATTTACTGATTGAAATCACCGCCCCCGGCGCTGATGTAGTCGGCTTTGAACATGCACCACAAAATGATGAACAACAACAGCGCTTAAATAAAGTCCTTGAACAGTTCAGCCACGCCGATGGCATTTTCCAACTGCCCGCTCCGGCCAAGTGTCATTTAGAAGAAAGTCGTATCGCGCATACGTTAAATGGTGAGCACCACGACCACGACCACGACCACGACCACGACCACGACCACGACCACGACCACGACCATCATGAAAAACATGATGATAAACATCAAGATAAAGATGCTCAACACGCACACCATGACCATAAAAAAGATGTGCATGATGAAGGCGAGCATAGTGGTCACGGTGAATTCACGATTCAGTACCAATATCACTGCGATAACATGCCGCAATTGCAGTACCTCGACACGCAATGGTTTAACTTGTTCCCAAATACCCAAACAATCTCTGCCAATGTACTGACAGACAAAGCACAATCTGCCTCTGAGTTGAAAACAAACAGCACTCGCATTACGTTTTAAGGCGTATAAGCAACAACCTAGAGTAAGCACACACTTACTCTAGGTTCATTGTCGTTAAAGGAATTCACAATGAGTGATTTGCATATTCTATCGCTGACGTCTGTCATTGAATTGAAAGAGGTCGAATTTCGTTGGCCGAATAGCTCACAACCAGCCTTATCTATCCAAGATCTTTGTGTAAAACGTGGAGAGCACCTTTTTATTAAAGGGCCAAGTGGTTGTGGCAAATCGACCTTACTGAGCTTACTGACTGGGATCAACCAAGCACAACGAGGGGAGGTCTCTATTTTAGGCACCAACCTGTCGACGTTAACTTCCCGTCAACGGGATCGTTTTCGAGCCGATCACATTGGCTACATTTTCCAACAATTTAATTTATTGCCTTATCTCTCAGTGATTGAAAACGTTACGCTACCTTGCCATTTTTCCAGCACTCGCAAGCAGAATGTTGCAGGCGATCTGATTGAGAAAGCAAAACAGTTACTCACTCGCTTACATCTTGCACCTGAACTACTGACTAAACCGGTTATCGAACTGAGTATTGGCCAGCAGCAGCGTGTCGCGGCGGCGAGAGCACTGATTGGAGAACCCAAGCTGATCATCGCCGATGAGCCAACCTCTGCGCTGGATCACGACAATCGACTCGCGTTTATCGAACTGCTATTGGAAGAGACGAATCGGGCAGGTTCAACACTGGTGTTTGTGAGCCACGATCCCACCTTAGAAGCTTTATTTGACCGCGCAGTTTACCTCCCTCAATTGAATCAGGCAGGAGTGACAGCATGAATGTAATTACCAATCTGGCGTGGAAAAGCGTACTTAACCGCAAAACCACAGCGCTACTCTCCATTCTGACGGTTGCCATTTCAGTCATTCTGTTAATGGGGGTTGAACGCATTCGAACTCAAGCCAAAGAGAGCTTTGCCAACACCATTTCAGGGACGGATCTAATCGTCGGTGGCCGCTCTGGACAAGTCAACTTGCTGCTCTATTCGGTATTTAGAATTGGTAATGCCACCAATAATATCGACTGGAAAAGCTACCAAGCCTTCAGTGAGCATCGCAGCGTCAAGTGGGCGATCCCCATTTCCTTGGGTGACTCACACCAAGGGTTTCGCGTTATGGGCACCAATCACCATTATTTCGAGCATTTCAAATATGGAAGTAAGCAACCACTCACCTTCTCTCAAGGCACTGATTTTCATGGTTTATTTGAAACGGTATTGGGTTCAGATGTCGCCGAAACCTTAGGTTACCATATTGGCAGTGACATCATTATTGCGCATGGGATCAGCGATGTGGGTTTTAGCCGCCACGACAACCTCCCCTTTAAAGTGGTGGGCATTTTAGCGCCAACGGGAACGCCCGTAGACAAAACGGTGCATGTCTCATTAGAAGCGATTGAAGCCATTCACGTGGGTTGGGAATCGGGTGCGCATTTAGGCAATTCACCATCCAAAGAGCAGCTTGAACAACACAACTTCCAACCCAAGCAGATCACCGCCATGTTGATCGGTTTAAAATCGAGAATTCAAACCTTTGCACTGCAACGTGAAATCAATAACTATCGCCAAGAACCCTTGAGCGCCATTATGCCCGGCGTCGCTCTGCAAGAACTGTGGGGTATGATGTCGATAGCAGAACAAGCTTTAATGGCGGTGTCGGTATTTGTGGTGGCAGCCGGGTTACTTGGTATGCTCAGCAGCTTACTGACAAGCTTGCAGGAAAGACGCCGTGAAATGGCGATTCTGCGCGCCATGGGCGCACAACCTAAACATATTTTTGCTCTGCTTATCAGCGAAGCGACGACGCTGACCTTTATTGGCATCTGCGTTGGATTAGCGGGGTTATATTCACTGCTCGCACTGGCGCAACCTTTTATTGCGCAGCATTATGGAATTCAAATCACACTCAGCACCTTAAGCAGCTATGAGTGGCAATTATTAGCTTATGTACAACTGGCTGGCATTATTATTGGTGTTATCCCAGCTCTACGCGCCTATAGACAATCACTTAGCGATGGAATGACCATTCGAATTTAGGACTTAACGATGAAAAAACTACTGCTTATCAGCACGCTGCTGCTATCAGGCTTGTTACCGATGTACGCACAGAGTAATGAACAAGTACTGACGCTCGATTGGATCGATCTGATCCCCGAGAACGAACGTAACCAATTCAACGCCGATGGCATGCCAGCATTGAACCATGATGGCGAAATGACGGCTGCACAATCAAAAATCGGCGGAGTTAGAAAAGAGCTCAATGGCAGCGTGGTCAAAATACCCGGCTTTGTGATCCCACTGGAAGGTGACGCCAATAACGTTACTGAGTTTCTACTGGTGCCCTACTTTGGCGCATGCATTCACGTGCCGCCACCGCCACCAAATCAAATTATTTATGTGAAATATCCGCAAGGTGCTCCAATCCAGCAGCTCTGGGATGTAATTTATCTAATTGGGACACTGAAAACCGAAAGTGTTAGCCACGATCTGGCCGAAACAGCGTATGTGATCGAAGGCACTGCGATCGAAGAATACGACGACATGTAGTTAACAAAATAGCAACCTATTGATTCATCTAAACTAAACGATATATTTAGATAAATACGCTAGCAAAGCGACATATATCAACAATAGTAAAGTAATCGATAAGTGCTTTTTCAGTCTATTTTCTTTCCAACACTTCATAAGCGCCCCACAAATTCCGATAACAATTTTAACAAGTTATTATCATTAGGGATAGCGCAAATTTATGATCTAGAACGAATGTTTTTCCTAGATGGAAAATGCGTTACACGTTACATTTTAATCCATGAATGAAATGGGTGATTGAAGCGGACATAAAATGGCAGATACCAACAACCCTGTAGTGATTGAACATCAAGCCAACTCAGGTCAAAGCCACGAAAAAAAATCGAGCTACATCAAAGACAGTGGTAGTCGCATTTTGAATATTGCTCAATATCACGGCTTAGATGCGCTGCTACAAACGGATCCGCCAGAAAAAACCTCGCTTGATCGCGCCTTATTTAGAGAACAGCAACGTAAAGAGCAGCGACAAAAAAACCTAGAGCAGATCGTCAAACTGGCGCATATCTCTTGTAAAAATGAGACCGCGGGAGAGCCTGATCAAGATTGGTTACACCGTTTTTTCGATATGGCGCAAGACATCCACAACTCTTCGATGCAGCGACTTTGGGCGCAAGTACTCAAACGCGAGGTGACCAACCCCGGTTCAACCTCAATGAAAGCACTGCAAGTATTACAAGACATGACACCAAAAGAGGCGCAGATACTCCAAAAAGCCTCAGCGTTAGCCTGCTGTTTTGGTAGCGATAACAGCCGTAAGCTATTGGTCGGCATTCGTGCTACTAACGGTATTTTTAGTTTAGGAAAACGCATCAGCACATTTGTCATCAATATGGGTAGTTTCCAATTACCCTATTCGAGCCTGTTGGTACTGATCGAGCTTGGCTTACTGCATGCCACTGAACTGGAATCTGGAGAAATTGAACTTGAACCGGCACTGCTGTTGACCTATCAAGGCAAGAATCTGTCACTGCAATCGATGAGTAAAGGGGTAAGGCTGCTCTATTACCGTTTCAGTCCCACTGGCAATGAGCTGTGTAAGCTACTGGGTAATAAACCGAATATGCAGTACTACGATCAAATGTTGGCGGTGCTTAGCCAGAAATTCACTGTCCACACCGAAGTTGCCAGCAGCTCTTTTCATCACGCTGTCTAGCCTCAAAAATAAAGGGCTCAAGCTGATGAGCCCTCTTCTACATTAGGCGATAATCGCTCGTACTTGCAGCGCTGTTAGGCAAATTTCCACCAGCTCATCAATGCTTTTTTCGCCAGCCGCAAGATCGATCTCAGGGTTTTGCGGCGACTCATACTCAGAGTCAATACCCGTAAAATTACTGATTTCACCAGCGCGCGCTTTTTTATACAGCCCCTTCGGGTCGCGCTGCTCGCACACGTCCAACTTGGTATTGACAAACACTTCGATGAATTCACCTTGTGGCAGCATATCGCGCACTAATTGACGCTCAGCGCGATGCGGTGAAATGAATGCTGATAACACGATTAACCCAGCATCGGCCATCAGCTTCGCGAGTTCACCAATACGGCGAATATTTTCTCGCCGATCTTGCTCTGAGAACCCAAGGTCGCTGCACAAGCCGTGGCGTACATTATCCCCATCGAGTAAATAGGTGTGATACCCGAGTTGAGCTAAACGCTGTTCCAACGCACCAGCAATAGTTGATTTTCCCGCCCCTGACAGCCCCGTAAACCACAATACTGCTGGCTGTTGTTGTTTTAAGTTGGCGCGGAACGACTTATCCACCGTATGCTGATGCCAGACAACATTTTCATCTTTATTGGCCAAATTCGTACTCATTACTCAATCCTTTGTTGCCTCAAACTAGCCAATAGAGGGACGCTGTAAGCGGCAATCCCTCCCACTGAATCACCACAGTTAAGCCTTGAGTAACTGACGAAGATCTTTGGCTTCCCAGTGTGGAAAGTGCTTGCGGATCAAGGCATTCAATTCAACTTCAAACGCAGAATGGGCGCTTTGAGCATGAGCGATGTTTTGCAAACTATCTCGAACTAAGCCCGCTCCCACCGTCACATTCGTCAGGCGATCGATGATGATAAAACCACCAGTATTGGCACTGTCTAAGTATTTATCCAGCGCGATCGACTCTGTTAGCGACCATTCACACAAGCCAATGCCATTGAGCGGCAACTCTTCACTGTGATAAGTCGATAAATTATTAATATCGTACTGGTGACGCACCGCTTGCAACTGGCCGACGGTTTTCTTACCTGCAATTTTGATGTTGTATTCACGCCCGGCTTTGAGCGGTTGTTCTGTCATCCAGACCACATCGGCTAATAGATGGTTAGTTGATTCAACCTGCGCTCCTTGCAGCACAATAAGATCACCACGGCTGATGTCAATTTCATCGCTGAGCGTTAACGTCACCGCTTGGCCTGCTTGCGCTTGCGGCAAATCTCCATCGAAAGTAACAATACGTGCCACGGTGGATGTTTTTCCGGACGGAAGTGCGGTGATTGCATCTCCAACGCTGATGCTGCCCGCTGCAATCGTGCCAGCAAAACCGCGAAAATCGAGATTCGGTCGGTTCACATACTGCACTGGAAAACGAAACTCACCGGCTCCTTTTTGCTGATCAACGTCCACTGTTTCAAGCAGCTCCAGCAGTGATGGGCCTTGATACCAACGCATATGTTGGCTTGCTTCGACCACGTTGTCCCCTTCCAGAGCAGAAAGCGGGATGATCTGAATATCAGTATCACCTTGCAGATGCTTTGAAAATTCCACGTAGTCTTGACGGATCTGCTCAAAACGATCTTGTGAGTAATCGACCAGATCCATCTTATTCACCGCCACCACAAAATGCTTCAAACCTAACAGATTGGCAATGAATGAGTGGCGACGCGTTTGATCCAAAATGCCTTTACGGGCATCGATCAAAATCACCGCGAGATCGCAAGTGGATGCGCCTGTCGCCATATTGCGCGTGTACTGCTCATGCCCCGGAGTATCGGCAATGATGAATTTGCGTTTTTGAGTAGAGAAATAGCGATACGCCACGTCAATGGTGATCCCTTGCTCACGTTCCGCTTGCAGGCCATCAACTAACAGAGCTAAATCGGGGCGCTCGCCCGTCGTGCCAACACGCTGGCTATCGGAATGGACGGCGGCCAGTTGATCTTCATAAATCTGTTTTGTGTCATGAAGCAAACGACCAATCAAGGTACTTTTTCCATCATCAACTGAGCCACAAGTCAGAAATCTCAGTAACGATTTGTGCTGGTGTTGCGTGAGATAAGCTTCAATACCGATCTCAGAAAGCTGAGCCTGAACTGCACTATTCATAATCTTTCCTTAGAGGCTTAGAAATAACCTTGGCGTTTTTTCAATTCCATCGATCCTGATTGATCGTGGTCGATCGCGCGGCCTTGTCGTTCACTGGAAGTGGCCACCAGCATCTCTTCAATGATGCCCGTTAGCGTACTGGCCTCTGATTCAATTGCGCCAGTAAGTGGATAACAACCTAACGTGCGAAAACGCACACTCTTGTGCTGAACTTCTTCTCCAGGTTGCAGCTTCATCCGCTCATCATCAACCATGATCAGCATCCCATCGCGTTCGACAACTGGGCGAATGTCCGATAAATACAGCGGTACGATCTCGATGTTTTCCAAATAGATGTATTGCCAGATATCCAATTCAGTCCAGTTCGACAACGGGAAGACACGAATGCTCTCACCTTTATTGATTTGGCCGTTGTAGGTTTTCCATAGCTCCGGACGCTGGTTCTTCGGATCCCATGTGTGGTTCTTGTCACGAAAAGAATAAACACGCTCTTTCGCGCGTGATTTCTCTTCATCACGACGCGCACCACCAAAAGCAGCATCAAAACCATATTGGTTCAACGCTTGTTTTAAACCTTGGGTTTTCATGATGTCAGTATGCTTTGAAGATCCATGCTCAAAAGGGCTGATCCCCATCGCGATCCCTTCTGGGTTTTTGTGTACCAAAAGCTCAAAACCATACTTGTGCGCCATACGATCACGAAATTCGATCATTTCACGAAATTTCCAATCGGTGTCCACATGCAGCAGTGGGAAGGGAATTTTCCCCGGATAAAAAGCCTTGCGCGCTAAATGCAGCATCACCGAAGAGTCTTTACCAATCGAATACATCATTACTGGGTTATCAAATTCAGCGGCCACTTCACGTAAAATATGAATACTTTCGGCTTCGAGCTGTTGTAAATGGGTTAAGCGTTGTTGATCCATCTGCATGCTTCCTTTTCGCTCGCATTGCGAGCCTTGTGCAATGAGAAATTGGTTTGAGTATTGAGTTGGAAATAACTGACTTGCCTTGCAATCAGGCGTAATTCACTTGGTTTTGCTGCGCGGGTTGTTCACCAAACCAATGCAGTTTTTCCGACAGCGCCACCACTTCGCCCACCACAATCAAGGCCGGAGCCTGCGCCCGCGCCGCCAGTTGTGATAAGTCACTGAGCTGCCCTTTGAAGACTTTTTGCGAACGCTGAGTACCGCGTTCAATAATCGCGATTGGTGTGTTGGCTTGGCGTCCATGTTCAATCAACTGCTGCTGGATATAACTCGACTTCATCAAGCCCATGTAAATGACTAAGGTTTGATTACCACGTGCCAGTGTTGACCAATCCATGTCATCGTTTTCCGCTTTAAGGTGACCGGTGACAAACAGAGCGGATTGCGCATAATCACGATGAGTCAGTGGAATACCCGCATAGGCCGTTGCGCCTGCCGCCGCTGTAATACCGGGGATCACCTGAAATTTCACTCCCGCATCAAACAGCACTTCCAACTCTTCACCACCGCGGCCAAACATAAACGGATCGCCGCCTTTAATGCGCACGACTTTGTAACCTTGCTGCGCAAAATCGATCAGCAATTGATTGGTTTTTTCTTGAGGAACACTGTGGTGTCCAGCGCGCTTACCCACGCAGACTAAGATGGTATCGCTCGGCACCAGCGCCATAATTTCATCAGACACTAGGTAGTCGTACAACACCACGTCGGCTTGTTGTAGAAAGCTCAGCGCTTTGAGCGTCAGCAGTTCTGGGTCGCCCGGCCCTGCACCAATCAAAGCCACTTCACCGCAGGTCAATTGGCTTTTGACGTACGATGGAGCGCTACTTGCCAAAGCATCATTATTGACCGCAACTAAGCGCGGCCCTTTGATTGGCAACTGAGAAATGGTTTCCGTCGTACTCATTGTTGTTATCCATAACTTAATTCATGGATGCATTATGGCGGGCTCTTCATATTACCTGAAATTCTAAAATTTCATTTTTTATATCAAAAGCTGATAAGGGAATGGATAATTCCGAATAAGAAGTGACTATCTCTCTGATTAAAAGCCAATCAATGATGAGATCTTGTCGACAGAATGCCGGTGAGTTAACGCGTAACATCACAAATTGATATTCATTGAAATCATCGTTTCATAAGATTTTGTTACATTAGACGAGTTATTTGTTCCCTACCCCTAACTGGAGTACACAATGAAAGTGGCAGTGAAACCTCTCTCCATCGCGATTTTGAGCGGTATGTTAGCAATGGCTGGCCCAGCAATGGCGGACACCATTAAACTGCGTATCGTCGAAACGACTGATATTCACACCAATGTGATGGATTACGATTACTACAAAGACAAGCCATCGAACCAGATTGGTTTATCCCGTGCGGCGACGTTAGTGAAGCAAGCGCGCAGCGAAGTCGAAAACAGCATTTTGGTCGATAACGGTGATTTACTCCAAGGTAGCCCAATGGGCGACTATATGGCCGCCAAAGGCATCAAGGTTGGTGAGGTTCACCCAGTTTACAAAGCGATGAATCAGCTCGGCTACGATGTGGGTAACATTGGTAACCATGAATTTAACTACGGTTTGTCCTTTTTAAAGGAGAGTATTAACGACGCCGCATTCCCGTATGTCAATGCCAACGTCTATGACCAACAAACGGGCAAACACCTCTTCAATCCCTATCTCATTAAAACGCACACGTTCAAAGATACCGATGGCAAAGAGCACCAAATTAAAGTGGGTTACATTGGTTTTGTCCCACCACAAATCATGGTGTGGGATAAGAAAAACCTTGATGGCAAAGTGTTTGCCAAAGACATCAAGCAAACAGCCGAGGAGCTGATCCCGCAGATGAAAAAAGAGGGTGCCGATGTGATCGTGGCAATCCCGCACTCTGGTGTCTCAGCTAACCCATATTCCGTTGGTGCAGAAAACTCGGTTTACTACCTCACCCAAGTAGAAGGCATTGACGCGATTGCTTTTGGTCACTCTCACGCGGTATTCCCTAGCCAAGATTTTGCCAAACTGCCAGGAGCAGATGTGACTAAAGGCACCATTAATGGCGTAACCGCTGTCATGCCGGGGCGCTGGGGTAGCCATGTCGGTGTGATGGATCTGACTTTGCAAAGCAAAGATGGCCAATGGTCAGTCGTGAATGGTCAATCCCAAGCTCGCCCAATCTTCGATAAAGCCAAGAAGAAATCATTGGCAGCAGCCGATACAGGCATAGTGAAAGCCTTAGAGCCGGACCACAAAGGCACTCGAGATTTTGTAAATCAACCGATTGGCCAAGCGAATGATGTGATGTACAGCTTTTTAGCCTTGGTACAAGATGACCCAACCGTGCAAATCGTTAACCTTGCACAAAAAGATTATGTGGAACGCTTTATTCAAGGCGACCCTGATCTTGATGGTTTGCCCGTGTTATCGGCCGCAGCCCCTTTCAAAGTCGGTGGCCGTAAAGATGATCCTGCTGGTTTCACTGAAGTCGAAGCTGGCCAACTGACCTTTCGTAACGCAGCGGATCTCTATCTTTACCCTAATACCTTAGTCGCGCTGAAAATGACGGGTAAAGAAGTGAAGGAGTGGTTGGAATGCAGCGCGGGGCAGTTTAATCAGATTGATCCGCACAGCACTCAACCACAATCCTTGATCAATTGGGCTGATTTCCGCACGTATAACTTTGATGTGATGGATGGGGTGAATTACCAAATCGATGTGACTCAACCCGCCAAATACGATGGTGATTGTAAAGTGGCGAATAAAGATGCTGAGCGCATTGTAGGCTTAACTTATCAAGGTAAACCTATCGATGTAAAACAGACCTTTATTGTCGCCACCAATAACTACCGCGCTTATAGTAATAAATTTGCAGGCACGGGCGCACAATTTGTTGCCTTTGACTCACCCGACGAAAACCGCACGGCCGTCGCCAACTACATTTCGCGCGTGAGTAAAGAAAAAGGTCAAGTTACGCCAAGTGCTGATAACAACTGGTCGTTTGCTCCGATTAAAACCAATACCGCGTTAGATATTCGTTTTGAAACCTCTCCAAGCGAGAAAGCAGCACAGTTCATCAAAGAGAAAGGCCAATACCCAATGACTTTGGTGGAAAACGATGAGGTTGGTTTTGCGGTTTACAAGATTGACCTTACCCAATAAACCCCCACTCAAATCGATTGAAAGAGGCCTATGAGTTAAGGCGCTTTCACCCCACAAACGCAGCCTTTCGCTGCGTTTTTTATTTCCCGCTCGACAACCCTAACTCTGATCTTGATGGTTCTTGACTATCCA